>NZ_CACWEU010000058.1:0-5470 GCF_902760015.1 Candidatus Ruminimicrobium bovinum | reverse complement strand
TAGTAGTAAAATAGAACCTATGGGAGAAGATATAAAAAATGATTATCATTCATATTGGGATATTATTAAAGATAGTAATTCTTCTCCCGCATTACTGGCAAATTGTATGAGACAAGTAATGGAATGTTTCTTTGGCTTTGTAGAAAAGAAGGATTATTATAATGTATTTCAAAAAGAGCCATTGAATAATATAAAATATCGTTCTTTTTACAGATATATGAATAGAGAATCCCATTCTGATATGATAAATTTTTTTACATCGACTGATTTTGATTATAATAGTTATAAAGAAGCTTTTAAATTAGTTTTTAAAGAAAACGGATATGAAGAACATTATAAAAAAATGATGAAATAGAATTGTATTACTATAAAATTTTAAGGAGAAAATAATGGGATATATAGATTCAAAAGTTGAACCTTTAGAGAAAATTTTAAAAGCTGAAATATATTATATTGATTTTTACCAAAGAGAATATATTTGGAAGACAAATGTAGTAAAAACTTTATTAAATGATATTACTTATCATTTTAATCAATCATATAAACCAGATGTAGATATTACACAAGAAACAATTAACAAATACAACTGGTATTATTTAAATATCTGTTTAATAAATAAAGATAAAGATAGTGGTAAACAATATATAGTTGATGGACAACAAAGATTAACAACTTTATGCTTAATAGCTACCAAGTTATATCATTTATTAAACACTAATTCTAAAAAATTTCATAGCTTAATAGGAATAATAAAAAGATGCATATTTGCAGATGATAGTTACGAAGGAAATATATGTTTAATAGATAATGATAAAAGAAGGGAAGTAATGGATTTTATTTTTAAAATAAAAGAACCAAAAACAATAACAGAGGAAAATATCTTAGGAAGATTTAGAGATATTTCTAAATATTTTAATGATTTTTTATATATTGGTGATAAAAAACAAATTTTGGATGAAAAAAAATTAGAAGCATTTACTCACTTTTTTTTAGAAAAACTAATATTAATAAAAGCAAATATAAATCAAAACGATACTCCTATGGTATTTGAAGTAATAAATGATAGAGGAGTAGCTCTAAAACCATTTGAAATATTAAAAGGTAAAATGTTGGGGGCTTTAGATAAAAGTGATATTGAAACTTATAATGACTTCTGGGAAAAATCTTTAAGTAAAATATCGGATAAAGAAGATGAATTTTTCCAGAATTATATGAAAGCTAAATATGTATATACAAAAAATTCTAAAATAGAAACTCCAATAAATAATGAATATCATAGATATATTTTTGAAGACAATGATATAGCTAAAGATTTAAAGTTTAGGAAAGAAGATTTTTCTCATATAGAAAATATTAAAAATTTTATAAAAACAGATTTAGAATATTATTCAAAATTGTATAACAAAATAACATCTAAAACCAAATATGAATTTGTTGATTATAATAAAGAAATTAATGATTTGAACGGTCAATATCAAAATATAATCTCAGCTTGTAGTATTAATGATAGTAACGAAGAAGAAAAGATAAAAAACATTTCTTATGAAATTGACAGAATGTATATGCTTTTAAAGTTAAATGGTTTTTATGATAGCAATGAATATACAGAGATACAATACAATTTAAATAAATTGTTGAAAGGTGCAGATTGTGAAAATTATAGAAGAATATTTAATTCCATTTTAGTAGATATAATAAAAGAAAAAACAGACAAAGATAATGTTGAAACTTTGTTGGATTACAACAGATTTAGCTAAAGAGGATATAATAATTTAAAAGTTGATTTTTTAAAATATTTTTTCGCAAGAGTAGAACAATATTTATGTAAAGAAATAGGTACAGAAATGATTGATAATATTTATAATATATCAATGAAAAAGAATTATCATAGAGAACATATATTGTCAAAAAACGAAGAAAACAAATCATATTTTAAAGATGAACAAGAGTTTGAAAATGAAAGGAATAGAATAGGAGGTTTGTTGTTGCTATATGGTAGAGATAATGAAAGTTCTGGAAATGAACCATATTCGGAAAAATTAAAGACATATAGCAATAGTTTTATTTGGGCAAGAACATTAACAGAAAATTGGTATCATTCAAATAAACGATTTGAAGATTTTAATTTAAGGTTTGAAGCAAAAACAGGTATTAAATTTGAAAGCGAAAAAAAGTTTGATAAAGATGCTTTAGAACGTAGAAGTAAATTACTATTTGAGATAGTAAAACAAATTTGGACACCAGAAATATAACATATCATATTAATACTGCTCCGGTGATAAGATACAGTAAGTTAAAAGTTCAAAATTTTACAAGTTGTTTTTCAACACGAATTTTTATATTATATTATTATATTGTAGAATTGATGTTTGCTATAAATGTTTTTAAAGTTCTTTAATCTTGTTAAAAGGTCAAAATTAAGGTTTAAAAAGCTAAAAGCATAACAGTTATAAAGTTCGTATAATAGCTTGAAAGTTGCTTTAATTTTTGATAAGTTTATAGACGATAAACACTTATATTTAAAGTCGTTTAATAGACGACCCGTGCATGTATGATTGGAACTCTTAAAGAAATTTATAGAGTTTTTGAACAATAAATCCTTCGAAATAACATCGGCTTTTATACCAATGTTATTTTTTATTCCAAATATTTTATATAAATTACTTTTATATTCCAAAACAGTATCAAACTTACCGAAGATATATTTAATATATTCTTTGAGGTCAATAACAGGATAACAAATACAATACATAGTAAATAATAATTTATTTTGATAAAATACAAGAAAATAGGATGTGTTTTTGTGAATAATGTAATAAAATAAGAAAAAACGGGAGAGATAAATATGCTTAATTTTATTAATAAAAAAACTGTAATTAACTTCGTAGTATCAATAATTATTTTATTTTTATTTCTTTTATTAATAGACTTTTTAAATCTTAGGTATATAGACATTAGACATATAAAAATATTCTTGTTTTGTTCCGTTGTCATTAATATTGTATCTTTATTGTTTGTATCTCAAAAGCAATATTATAAAAATTTTATTTTGATATTTTTGTTTTTTATAAGCATATTATTTATCAAAATATTTAACAATCAAACTTTTGATCATGACAGTATCAAATTTTTAATTGCTTTTTATGTAGGGATAACAAACTTATATTTAATTTTAATTTGTTTTTTTTACAAAAAATTTAAATTATTGAGTTATATATTACAATTTCTTTTCTTGTTTCCAACTCTATTTATTTGGCAATATTTTTTTATTTCAGACAGTTTCATTAATACCGACACAATTTTAGCTATTTTTCAAACAAATATCGGTGAAGCAAAATCATATATATATGATTTTATCGGAATAAAACAAATTATAGGTTTAAATATACTATTAATAATTTCTTTTTTTATTTTAAGATTCAACAATAAATTAGTATTGAATAATACCAAAAACAGAAAATTTTTATTAGTTATATTAATAATATCCGTATGTTTAAATATATTTTTAATGTATAGATACAAATATAACATTGTTGCACAAATATTAACTGACACAACAAACAAACTTAAAGAGTATGAAAAGTTTAAAGAACAGGTAGCCGAAAGGAAAATTAGAGATATAAAAATTGATGAAAAAGAAAATATAAATAAAGGTGTTTATGTTCTTGTAATAGGAGAATCTCAGAATAAAGAACACATGTCGGCTTACAGATATAATAAAAAACAACACCATGGTTGGATTCCATGGAAAATGAAAAAAATTTTATTAAATTTGAAAACATATATTCATACCATACACATACCGTGCCGGTTTTAAGTTATGCATTAACATCTAAAAATCAATACAATAAAATTGATATGTCCAAAGCAATATCAATTTTAGATGTAGCAAAAGCTGCGGATATACAAACCGTTTGGTTAAGTAACCAAATTCATTATGGCGGATGGGATACACCTGTAAGTGTAATTGCAGACTCTGCTCAACAACAAAAATGGATAAACGATAATTATGGTGAAACTACCAGAACTACATGGTATGATATAAAACTAATACAAAAATTAAAATCAATAAAACTTTATGATAATATGTTCATAGTGATACATTTAATGGGAAATCATAGTTCTTACGAAGATCGTTATTCAAAAGAATTTGATGTGTTTAAAGATAAAAATTCCAGAATTGCAAAATATGATAATAGTATTTTATATAACGATTATGTTGTAAAAAGCATTTTTGAAACAGTAAAAGATATTCCTAACTTTAAAGCTTTAATATATTGTGCGGATCATGCGGATGCCGTAGATCAAAATTTGTTTCATGATGCTTCGCAATATGTTCCAAATATGACATATATACCACTCTATGTTTTTTTATCTGATTCATATATAAAAAGCAACAAACAAAAATATATAAATTTATGTAATAATAAGAAATATTTTTGGACTAATGATTTATTATTTGACTTATTGCTTGGTATTTTGAATATAAAAATACCTGAAATATATGAACAAGAAAATGATATTACAAATGAAAATTATAATAACAATATAAATAGATTTAGAACTTTAAATGATAAACCTATTACCATGGATTTTAATAATATTGAAAACATTTTAAAATATTACAATATACCTAAAAGTGAATATAAAACCAAAAGAAATATAACTATTACCAAAAGGTCAATATGGTTACATCGGGTAAACCAAAAAGAGAGATTAAAAAAATATTTTGACCTTTATACAGGTTTTGAAATGGCTATATACTTTAATAGTAAAAAACAAAGTTTTAATGTAAGTCATGATAATATAGACGGAGATGAAAATTTGGCTGATATGTTAAAAAATATAAAAGGTTTGGAACAAAAATATTTATGGCTTGATTTTAAAAATCTGGAACAGAGCAACAAAGAAGAAGCTTTAATAAATTTAAATAAAATAGTGGAAGATAATAAATTACAAAGAGATCATATTGTTGTTGAAAGTCCAAATCCGACGGCATTGGATATTTTTAAAAAAGACGGATATTACACATCTTTTTATTTAAATTATTATATTAGCAGTTGGACACAATCTGGTAAATTTCCGGAGTTATTATCCGAATATATAAAAAATTAGATGATAGTATCGTTGATTTTGTTTCTTGTGATGCACATTATTTTGATATAGTAAAATACTATTTTCCGAATGTTGCACATCTTTTTTGGGTGTTGGACGGACCAAATAATCAAAAAAACAAAACAGATTACATTTTTGAAACAGATAAGAACACATATGTGATTTTAAATCAAAACTTTTAAGTTTTTTATTGAAAAATTGATTGAGTTTTTTTCAATTATATATAAATAATGTTGGATATATGGCTACAGCACAAAGTATTATATGTAATATAATAAGATTATTCCGCAAAAAGTGTAAAAATATTATTTTTGTGAAGTAGACTTCACTTTGCAAAAAGGGTAAAATTACCATT
>NZ_CACWEU010000057.1:0-2575 GCF_902760015.1 Candidatus Ruminimicrobium bovinum | reverse complement strand
TTATTTGATAAAGCATATTTATCAAAAGAAAAAGCAGATACTTGGTACAATAATAACATAATTTCCAATCTATAATAATTTCTAAGGATTCAAAATTGATAAAACTTAAAATATAAACTACAGTGCAAACTTAACAATAGAATATCCATATATTTGACAAAAATAATAAATAAAAAACTTTTTATTTATATTGAAAATTAGTATAATATACTTGTTGTATAATAAATTTTATCTAAATTAAAAATGTCAGAACAAAAATTTAAAGCAATAGATTTCTTTTGTGGTGGCGGAGGAATGACCTGTGGGCTTAAGCAAGCAGGTATTGATGTCGTTGCCGGTATAGATTTTGATAACGATGCAAAAGAAACTTACGAATTTAATAATAAATGCCATTTTATACATTCCGATATAAAAAGATTGCACACCAATTTTTTTGAACGAAAATTCAGCATAAAAAGGAATGACGATAATTTAATTTTTGTCGGATGTAGTCCTTGTCAATTTTACAGCATTATAAATACGGATAAAAATAAATCCATAAAATCAAAAGATTTATTAATGAATTTTTTTCGTTTTGTCGAGTATTATAGACCGGGGTATGTCTTGGTTGAAAATGTTCCTGGTATTTTGACCAATAAAGATAGTATTTTACCTGAGTTTTTATCAAAACTAAAAAGTATAGGTTATAATGAAAAAAATAAAGTTGTAGATATGAGTTTTTATGGAGTTCCACAAACAAGGAAGAGATTTTCTTTGATAGCTACAAGATTAAATAAAGAAATTATTTTTCCAGAAGAAGATAATAAACAATCATTACTTAAAGATTTTATAGGTAAACATAACGGTTTTCCGGTTCTTAAAGCAGGGAATAAAGATAAAACGGTTTTGTGTCATACGGTTGCAGGTTTAAGTGAAAAAGGATTAAAGAGAGTGCAAAAAACGAAACATGATGGTGGTAGTCGTTTTGATTGGGCGGAAGATCCTGAATTACAATTGAAATGTTTTGTCGGTAAAGATAATAGTTTTAAAGATACTTATGGCCGTATGTGGTGGAATAAACCTGCATCGACAATTACAACAAAATTTTTCAGCATTTCAAATGGCCGTTTCGGGCATCCTGAAGAGGATCGTGCTATTTCTTTAAGAGAAGGTGCAACATTACAAACTTTTCCAAAAGATTATGTTTTTAAAACAAAAAGTATTTCCACAACGGCAAAACTTATAGGCAATGCCGTTCCTTGCGAATATGCAAGAAGATTAGGAGAGATTATAATTTATGGAAGAAAATAAAAAATTAGAAATGAGTTTTGAGCTTCACACAATTGAACATTTAGGTGTTAAAATGTATTCTGTCTTGCCAAATGCTATTGCAGAATTGATAGCAAATGCATATGATGCCGAAGCTAACAATGTATATATTAAATTATATGATAGAGAAGGTAATAAAAGTATTGTTGTTATTGATGATGGTTTGGGAATGTCTTTTGATGAACTTAATGATAAATTTTTGCATATAGGAAGAAAAAGAAGAATTGAAGATAATGGAATGAGTCCTAACGGATTGAGAAAAGTTACTGGTAGAAAAGGTTTGGGGAAATTGGCTTTTTTTGGTATAGGAGATACAATAAGAATTACAACTAAAAAAGATGGTAAAAAAGTTGAGTTTTCATTAAATTGGTCAGAGATAAAAAATTCTACAGCTTCTACATATGAACCTAAATTTAAAATTTCAGATTGTAATGTTAAAGAAATAGGAACAGAGATAGAATTAACAGAATTGAAGAGGAAATCTTCCTTTAATAAAGAATCCTTATCATTAAGTCTTTCAAAGTTGTTTAATTTTTTTGATTCCGATTTTAAAGTTTATATTTCCATTAATGACGATAATAATTTATTAATTGATAACAAACTTAAATATGAAAATCTTGATAAACAAATAGAATGGATATTGCCAAATAATAATGATATAAAAAATGAATATTTGGATAATAAAAAAGTTTCTGGTTGTATAATAGCAACAGAAAAACCTTTAAAACCCGGTTTAAGAGGAATAACTCTTTTTGCCCACGGTCGTTTAGTCAATGTTCCAGAATTTTTTGGAGTAGGAGAATCAAGTCACGGATATTCTTATTTGATGGGTTGGCTTAATGTCGATTTTATTGATGAACTTGAAGAAGATGTTATTTCCACTGATAGACAATCTCTTAATTGGGATTTACCTATTACTAATGAATTAAGAAATAATTTACAGAGATTATTAAAAGATATAGAAATAGATTGGAGAGCAAAAAGAAAAATAGAGAAACAAAAACAAATCTTAAATAAATCAAAAATAAACTTCGGTGAATGGTATAGTAAACTTCCTAGAAATATAAAAACTGATGTTGAGAAGATTGTTGATTCTGTTTATGATTCAGAGTTGACAACAGATAAACAGAACAATGTTATTGATATATTACATGGGTTGATTCCTGAATATGTTAATTATCATTGGAGGCATATCCATCCGACAATTCGCGATGCATCTTTTAACGATTATAAAAAAGCTGATTTTTACAGAGCTGTATTGGAGGCT
>NZ_CACWEU010000056.1:0-2586 GCF_902760015.1 Candidatus Ruminimicrobium bovinum | reverse complement strand
TAAAAATTCTCTTTTTCGCACTCAGTGTCGCCATTCGTTTGAAATTTTTAAAGCCGTGCGACAACTTGAATTTTCCTAACATCTAAATGAAGACGGAAAATTCTTCAAACAGTGTCGCACTAAAAAACTAATAGAATTTATAGTTTTTTACTCTAAAAATTTCTGCACTCATAAGCGGCGACAAGTCGTGCTTCAAAAGAAATTTTTAAAGAGTCATCATTACATCTTTACATCCATACATCAATACCTCAAAAAAATCCACAGGATTTTTTTTATGCATCAAATAAAAATATTCGATACAACTTTAAGGGATGGAAGTCAGGGAGCAGGTGTTTCTTTTTCGGCTGAAGATAAACTGAAAATAGCATCTGCTCTTGATAATTTCGGTATATCTTATATTGAGGGCGGTTGGCCCGGTTCAAACCCGAAAGATGAAGAATTTTTTAAATTAATAAAAATAAAAAAAATTAAATTAAAAAATTCAAAACTTGTTGCTTTTACTTCAACAAGAAAACCTAAAACAAATATCAAAAATGACAATAATATAAAGAAAGTAATTGAATCCGGTGTTAATGTTGTAACCGTTTTCGGTAAATCTTGGGATATGCATGTAAAATATGCATTAAAAACAACAAAACAGGAAAATCTTAAAATGATTTTTGATACGATAAAATTTTTTAAATCAAATAATTTTGAAGTTATTTATGACGCCGAACATTATTTTGACGGATATATACATAATAAAAAATATGCTTTTGAAACAATAAGTAAAGCAATTCAGGCAGGGGCGGATTATGTTTGTTTATGTGAGACAAACGGCGGTGTATTACCCGAATATATTGAAAAAACAGTTAAAGAAACGATAAAAGAATTTCCTGATGTTAAATTCGGTATTCATGCACATAACGATTGTGAATGTGCGGTTGCAAATTCAATAATTGCCGTCCGTGCCGGATGTTCAATGGTACAGGGAACGGTAAACGGTATAGGTGAAAGATGCGGTAATGCAAATTTGTGTTCAATAATACCGTCTTTACAATTAAAAGGAAAATACCATTGTGTTCCGGTGAAAAATTTAAAAAATATTACCGAACTTTCAAGATATGTTGATGAAATAGCAAATTTGGTTCCTGTTCCGTCTATGGCTTATGTCGGGAGTGCGGCTTTTGCCCATAAAGCTGGTGTTCATGTTTCCGCCGTTGAAAAAAAATCACAAACTTACGAACATATAAACCCCAAACATGTAGGTAACAAAAGAAGAATTTTGGTTAGTGATTTATCCGGGAAAAGCAATATTATTTCAAAAGCCGATGAACTTGCCATTGATTTGGAAAAACAATCCGGTAATTTTAAAGGAATTATAGATGTTGTAAAAAACAAAGAAAATGCCGGTTATCAATACGAAAATGCCGACGGTTCTTTGTTTATTCTTACCAAAAAAGTAGAAAATAAATATAAAAATTTTTTTACATTAAAAAGTTATAGAGTAAGTGTGGAAAAAAATAAAGACGGTTCAATTGTTTCGGAAGCAACGGTTAAGTTGGATGTAAACGGCAAAGAGGAACATACCGTTGCAGAAGGGGAAGGACCCGTAAATGCTTTGGATAAATGTTTAAGAAAAGCTTTAATAAAATTTTATCCGGAAATAAAAAACGTTTTACTTACCGATTTTAAAGTCAGGGTTATAAATTCCGATGCAAATACCGCAGCAAAAGTCAGGGTGTTAATAGAAACTAAAGATAAAAAACAAAGTTGGGGAACAATAGGTGTAAGTGAAAATATTATAGATGCCTGCTGGCAAGCCCTTTCCGACAGTGTAGAATATAAACTTTTAAAAAAATAATAATTTACAATCAATTCAAAAAAATTGCTTTGATTTTCTTAAAGATGTATAATAAGTCCCAAAATTTTTATTTTTTTAGGAAGAACGGTATGAAAAGAGAAGATGTAAGAAATGTAGCAATAATAGCACATGTTGACCACGGTAAAACAACAATAGTTGATTCGATGTTAAAAGTTGCCGGTCAATGGAATGTTAAACAGGATCAGGCACAGGATATGGTGCTTGACAGCGATCCTATTGAAAGGGAAAGAGGAATAACAATTCTTGCAAAATGTACATCGATAAATTATAACAACTGTACAATAAATATTGTAGATACTCCCGGACATGCCGATTTCGGCAGTGAAGTGGAAAGAGTATTGAAAATGGTTGACGGTGCAATTTTGATGGTAGATGCTGCCGAAGGACCCATGCCGCAGACAAGGTTTGTTTTAAGAAAGGCCTTATCTTTGGGTTTAAATCCTATAGTTGTTATAAATAAAATGGATAAACCGCAGGCAAATCCGAATAAAGCAATAGATGATATTTTTGACCTTTTTATAAAATTGGGAGCAACTGATAAACAGTTGGATTTCCCGATATTTTATGCTTCCGGAAGAGAAGGTTGGGCAAGCACAAAAATAGATAAAAAAGGAACTGATGTTGCACCGCTTCTTGACGGTATATTGAAATATGTTCCCGCACCTGAAGCCGATAAAGATAAACCTTTACAAATGCAAATTACAATGATAGATTACAATAAT
>NZ_CACWEU010000055.1:0-3278 GCF_902760015.1 Candidatus Ruminimicrobium bovinum | reverse complement strand
GGCATATCAAAAAAATGCTCTTTGTTTTTTGACTCGGGATATTTCTTTTTCCATTTGTCGTACAATATTTTTCTTGCAATTTTCATTTTGTCAAATCCGGTTTTTAAGGACGGTCTTCTGATATTCGGATTTTGCGGAATAACGGCAAGTGTAAGTTGTTCGTGCAACTCCAAGTCTTTTAATCTTTTATTAAAATAAATTAATGATGCGGCACCTATACCTTCAATATTATAACCGTAAGGTGCTATGTTAAAATATGCTTCCAAAATATCTTTTTTGGAATATCTCATCTCAAGCCATAAAGCCGAAAATATCTGTTTAATTTTTCCTGCAACGGTCTTGGTATTTAAATTGTATAGAATTCTTACGGTTTGCATTGTAATTGTAGATGCACCCTGTTTTCCGTTTTTTGATATAAAAGTAGTTTTTATTGCTCTTAAAAGAGAAACAGGATTTATACCGATATGAAAATAAAAATTTTTATCTTCATACATCAAAACAGCATGTTGAATTTGTTCGGGTATTTCGTTTAACGGATAAAAAACTCTGTATTTGTCATCGTAAGAAACGGTAACCCGTAAAAGATTTCCGTCACGTGAAAAAAATGATTTTGAAAAGGTATAATCATTTAATATTTTCGGTCTCGGAAAAAATCTTATTATTAAAATAATTACCGAACATATTATTATAAAAGCAATAATATTTTTGGCATATTTTTTAAAAAAGTTTAACATAGCAAATTGTAAAATCAATCAGTTTTCTACTTACGCGGATTTACTTTAAATACGGAATTGCCTGAAACAGCATATCTGTTTAAATCATATAAATGACAAGCTTCAACCGCAGGCAAAACAAAACTTCCTGAAGCTACAGCTTTTGCTTCATAAGAAAACTCTTTGGGTTCCGAACCGACAGATGTGTAAATTAATAATCTGTCTTCTCTAATGTCAAAACTGTCGAATGTACCGTTTAAACTTCCGGGAACAATACTTAATCCGCCGGGTAACAAATCCGTTACAACCATATTTGATACATACTTTTTATCCGTTGTTTTTACGGTAATTTTAACTTTAATTTCGTCGCCTACTCTAACAGCGTTTGTTTCGTTTCCGTCTTTATCAAAATATTTTTTATCAATTTGTAAACCTTTGGATATATTTTGCTTTTTATCTTTAAAAAATCCTTGTTGCGTTATTGCATAAAACAAACCGAGTGAACCTGTGGTATTTGATTTTACACTTATATTTTTTGCCTTGGAAGAAATTGTCGCTTGCATAAATCCGAGTGAATTTTTTGTTCTTTCCGCTTTTTGTCCGTCAATAAAAATTTCTATATTATCATCTTTATCTTTGTTGGCCGTTGAATAAGCGGCAACCGCCAAAACAGTTTTTGCGGAACTTAAAGTATTATAATTTTTGTTAACAATGTTATCCATGGCATTTTGTATTATTTTTGCAACGTCAGGATTATTTAAAATTTCGGGAAAATGTTTTGATATAAGATATACATATGTTAAATTTCTAACAAAATCGGAATCATAATCCGAATAAACCTGATTATCATTTTTCTCCGTTTTAACTTTAAATTTCTTTATTATATCTTGTGCTTTATCTTCGTTCTGTAACAATCTGTAAGCAGAAGCAATGTATGCCCCTGATATTGTTCCTGCCCAATTTTTAACATTATTATCAAAATAATCTTCCAATTTAGATAATTGTCCCGTTAAAACTATAGAGTTTCTTGCCAAAAGATAAAGTGCTTCGGCCTGCAAATCAGCTTCGTATTTATCGTTAGGTTCTTTAATAAAATTTCTTGTCCAATCCAACAACTTCTTTAACATTACACCGGGAACTTCATATCCCAAACTTTGTGCATCGGTAAGGAATTGCAATACATATAAAGATGCATAGTCGCTGACTCCTTCATAATCGGGCCACGGAGAAAAACCGCCGTCAACTCTCTGTCTTGAAGCTAACTTTTCAATATAACGTTTAAATATTGTTTTGTTTTCTTCCGTAAGGCCGTATAATGCTATGGAAGCATAAGTTTGACTTGTAATCTGTTCCGTACATCCGTGAGGAAATTTTTCCAAATATTTTTCCAAGCCAAACGCTATAATCAAAGGACTGTTTGATACAACAATATTTTTATCGCAAAACTCGTTATAACCGTCAATATTTTTAAAATTTTTTATATCGAAACTTTCGTTTTTACTTTCACCTACAGTAATATCTGTTGCATAAACACTTGCCGGACGAATGCTTAATGCAGAAGATATTTTTGCTTTGCTGTCCGAAAGTTTATCTGTTACATTAAACTTAATTTCCGCATTTCCCAATTTATCAAGTGCCTTAACTTTAAAATTTAAAGTACCTTCTTTTCCGTATTCTATATGAATATTTTTTATTTTTTCTCCTGACACTTCCAAATTATCCGAAACGGAAATTACAGCTTCAAGATCGGCAGCATTGGAATCTTCTTTACTGTTTGTAATTTTTAAATTAACATCAAAAACATCCGAAGGAGCAGCAACAACAGGTGCTCCTGCCGACAAAACTATCGGTGCTCTTACAACGACGGATTTTTCACTGCTGCCGAAAGAAGTGTTTTTACCTACGGCAACACACATAATTTTTAAGCGTCCGTTAAAATAGTCCGGAACATTATATGTATATTTTTTAGGGGTTTTATTACTGTCAATTATTCCCGACCAGAAAACCACGGGTGCCTGTGTTTGCCTTTTAAAAGGATTAAGTCCGGCATTTAAAAGAGCTTCTGCTTCGGAATCAAACCCCGTACCTCCGCCGATACCGTAAACTTCTTTTATTACAGAAAATTCGGGTAAGAACAAATCTAAAGTTTGATAAGAGCTTACATCAAGTGCCGGTTTCCTGAAGAAATACGATAAAGGATCCGGAGTTTTATATTTTGCTACTTGTAATATTCCTTCATCAACTCCGTAAATAATGATTCTGGCCGTCTCCGATGTTGAATATTCTATTTTAAGTTCGGAACCCGGCTTTACAAGTTCCGGAACTGTTATTTTCGGTTTTATTTCTTTTTTGGTATCGGATGCGATTTTAAAATATTTTAAAGCATAACTGTGAGGATTTAAAAATACTTCTTTTGAATTTTTTGCTTTCAAAACAGAAACATTTAAGTATGCTCCGTCATCAATGTTTCCCGGAACGGTTATTTTGCAAAGTTTGCTGTTGGTATCCATATTAAACCATTTATAAGCATAAACTTTATCTTTTTCAATTGTAATTAATCCTACT
>NZ_CACWEU010000054.1:0-6749 GCF_902760015.1 Candidatus Ruminimicrobium bovinum | reverse complement strand
TAAAAGTTTAAATGTTTTTTTATCTTCAAGAGAAATTTTTTCCAAATCAAAATCGGGATCTTTTTTCTTTATAAGTTTTACGGCTTCATTTATAATTGTTAAATTTTGCAATCCTAAAAAATCAACTTTCAAAAGCCCTAAATCCGGTAAAATCCTGCCGTCATATTGCGTAGTAACTACATTTTTTTTACCTATTGCAAGCGGTGAAAAATGCCTAACATCTTCCGGTGCAACAATTAAACCTGCGGCATGAACACCGGTATGTCTTTTAGTCCCTTCCAATTTTGAAGCTATTTTTATAAGGTCTGCTACTTTGGGGTTATCTTTCATTGCCTGCTGCAAATCTTTGGATTCTGTTATTGCATCCGGAATTGATAATTTTGCAGGAATTGCATCTGCAAGTTTTTGAGTTTCTGCAGGTGTAAACCCCATAACTCTGCCTACATCTTTTACTACCATTTTAGCTTCCATGGCACCGAAAGTTATAATTTGTGCACAGTTATTCTGCCCGTATTTGTTTCTGACGTAATCTATAACCTGTTCTCTTCCGAAATCGGCAAAATCTATATCAAGATCCGGCATTGAAATTCTTTCCGGATTTAAAAATCTTTCAAAAAGCAAATCATATTTTAGCGGACAAATATCGGTTATTCCGAGTGTGTATGTAACGATGGATCCGGCACCGGAACCTCTTCCGGGCCCGACTGGAATTCCGTGATCTTTTGAATATTTTATGAAATCCCATACGATTAAAAAGTATGAAGCAAACCCCATCTTTTTAATAACGGAAAGTTCATATTCCAACCTGTCGGTATGTTTTTTTTCTACAACAGGATACCTTCTTTTTAAACCTTCTCTGCATAAACTTTCAAGATAAGTTTGAGGTGTAAAACCATCCGGAACTTCAAAATGAGGTAACAAATCTCCGTTACCTTTTTTTATTTTAACATCAACTTGTTCGGCTATAACAAGTGTATTTTTTATTGCTTCGGGAACATAAGAAAAAGTTTTTATCATATCTTCCGGAGAACGATAATAAAACAAATCACTTCCCATTCTCATTCTATTAGGATCATCAATATTTTTATTTGTATTTATACAAAGCAATATATCGTGATATTTTGCATCTTCCCTTTTTAAATAATGACAATCGTTTGTTGCAACAAGAGGAATACCCGTTTCTTTTGAAAGTTCAAGCAACGGTGCAATTATTGCTTTTTGTTCTTCAAGTCCGTTATCCATAATTTCAAGATAATAATTACCTTTGCCGAAAACATCCCGGTACCAACCTGCCACTTCTTTTGCTTTTTCTTTGTTTCCGGCAGAAAGCAATGTAGCAATTTCCCCCGCTAAACAGGCAGACGAACAAATAAGTCCTTTTGAATATTTTTGCAACAATTCTTTATCAACTCTGGGTTTATAATAAAAACCTTCGGTAAACCCCGCACTTACAAGGTATGATAAATTTCTGTAACCTTCATTATCTTTTGCAAGAAGTATTAAATGATGATAACCGCCGTTTTCCTTATCTTTATCAAACCTGCTTTTTTTAGCAACATAAACTTCACATCCTATAATGGGTTTTATTCCGGAATCCAAACAAGCCCAATAAAATTCCATTGCACCATACATATTGCCGTGGTCGGTAATAGCAAGTGCCGGCATTTGATATTGTTTGCCTATTATGTTGAAAAGCTCCAACGGTTTACCTTTTTTTGTTAGTTTTGTTAAACCGTCAAGCAACGAATATTCCGTATGATTATGTAAATGTACAAATTCCGACGACATAAAAAATGCTCCGTATTTTTTAACTTAAAAGCTTAAGAGCTGAAAAGCCGAGTAGTTTTCCGTATTTTTAGCTTTACAAAAAATCTGGAAATTAAAAACAACAAAATCATTAATTAACAATTGCCAATTACCAAGTTATTATTTTAAGAGTATATCAAAATATTATAAAAAACAATAATTTCTATTTTTTTATTTTTTTTGTTGATTTTTTAACTGTTTTTGTTTTTTTACTCATTACTTTTTTCGTTGCTGTTTTTTTATTAGCAACTTTTTTAACAGTTTTTTTCTTTTTTGGTTTTGATTCATCACTTTCCCATATATGTTCAAGGTTATATAATTGCCTTAACTCTTGATTCATAACATGAACAATAATTCCGCCGAAATCCAAAACTTTCCAATTAACATCCGAGTTTCTGCCGTCTCTTCTTAAAACTTCAACATCATAATCGTATTTAAATGTTTTTTCTATTTCATTTGTTATTGCATTTATTTGGGGTAATGAATTTGCGGTTACTATAACAAAATAATTTGTTATGGGAGTTTTTTCCCGAACATCCAATAAAACGACATTTTCACCTTTTTTATCTTCAGCTATTTTTACGGCTTTTTTTGCAAGTTTTAAAAAATCGTTTTTTTTCATTTTATATTCCCCCCATGTCGTATTTGTTTATATATGTTTTATTAGTATAGCAAAATATATTTATTATGAAAATAATTTTTGAGTTTTTTTACAATATTGTGTATAATAATGGTATTGGTGAAATATATGATAAAAATTTTAATGATTGATGATGAAATTTTTGCAAGAGATGCAATGGCAAAAATTATATCAAAAAAAGGGTTTGACGTTATAGTTGCTTCCACCGCAGAGGAAGGATTAAAACTTTTTAAAGAGAAAACCCCTGATGTTGTTTTTTTGGATGTTATGTTACCTGATTTGGACGGCGATAACCTTCATGATTATCTGAAAGAAATAAAAAAAGACATTATTGTCTATTATATAACCGGTTCAGAACTTGTTTTTACGCCGGAAAATGCAAAAAATGCCGGTGCTACCGGGTACTTAAAAAAACCTGTTGAACTTCAAGATTTATTTAAAGTTTTGGATGAAATAAAAAATATATTCGGAGTTAAAGTTTGAAAAAAATAATTGCATTAACCGTTTCTTTGTTATTTTTGACAAATATAACTTTTGCTTACAACAGATACGATTATGATGATTTAAAAGAAGAAAAATCGTATAAAAAATTATATTACGGTTTGGCACTAACACTTGTAGGCGGATTTTTAATTTTTGACGGTTTTTCAAAAGTCGAAGAAGATATATCAAAACCTTCCGTAGATTACACTTCGGTTTTACATTATGAGTGGCGACAAAATGATACATTAACCAGATATACATTGAAATCAGGAGTCGGTGATCCTTATTATAATGACAACGATAAAAGTTATTCAATAATTCCAAATGTCGTATATAATAACGGAAATGTAGATTTATACAACTTAAAAATTGAAGTAAGGTATTATGATAAAGGCAGTCAGGGAACTTTAGATGAAATGTACAGACCTATTTCCGAAGGATACAGCTTAGTAGGAGGAGAAAAAACTACTGATGATTATCATACAGTAAGTGTAAAAAATGCTTCAATTGATAAAAACAAATTTATTGAATGGACTGATGTTTGGGAATATACAACAGAAGGTACAAACAGCCCGAAAGGAGCTGATAGGAATGAAATAGAAGTCCCTTCCGGAAAGACAAGAACTGAAGGAGTTTATTTGGGAGAGAATGCACTTGTAAAAACAGGGGCGGGAAATGAATCCGGTGCAATGGAAGTAAGAATAAGATTAAAGCCCTGGGAAAATTATAAACCTATTTATGAAAAAAAGAACAAAAGCGATTTGGAAGGAGTTGCGGGTATTTTGCTTGCAGCCGCCGGAGTATATTTTTTGCTTGATTTTGCTTTCGGCTTTACAAAATTTAACAGATATATGAAGAAAAATGATATGGATTTCAGATTGGCAAGCAGACCAAGCGAATATAAATTGTTGCTCGAGAAGAGGATATGAGAAAGTTTTTTTCTGCACTAATATTATTTTTTTGTTTTTCGATATGTTTTTCCGCAGAAGTTCCTACGGTAACGGGAAAAGGAAGTATCAGAAAAGATTTGCCTCCCGGTGTTACACCTCCTGAAATACAATTTAAAACAAATAATATAAAAAATCCGTTTCCTACAAATAAATGGTTTAATTCAATATTATTCAGTTGTTATGATTCAAATTTTGCAAATATAAACCCGTATTCTTTTAAAATGTATACTTATCCTCAGGTTTTTAAGTGTACAAATGTCGGTATGTTGATAATGTATCCTAAAACAAGTTATACACCGGATATAATAAATTACGGAAGCGGTGAAACTTCTGCGGACAATTATGCAAATACTTTGGAATTGGCAATTTCAACAACAACTTCAAACGGATATTCAATTAAATTTTCTTCAACAGTTCTTGACGGATATTCCGATTTTTCATCAACAATGATGTGGCAAGGAGAAGGAGAATATTCGGATAAATATATCAAAGCAACGATAGGGCAAGGTTTTGTTTTCTCTTATTTTGAGTTTTCCGATAAAACTTATCCTTCAATAAATTTTCCTTACAGTTGGGATAATCCCGGTAACACATGGTATGAAGGTAATTATTGGCATATAGGAGATTCCGGATATGAGCCGGGATATACATTATATGACACTGACGGCAATTCCATACCCGCCAATTTGCTATCTTACGGTGATGAAAACACGGATAAACTTTTATTAAAAGTTCATCTTAAAAACAAAGATGTTTATTACGGAATATTTGTTCCTAAGGGAACAATTTTCAGCCAAGACAGCAGTTTTATAGCAAATCCTACCGGCTGGTATGTTCCATGGATAAGAATTGCAATTGATTTACCAAAGAACAAAAATTATATGTCGGTTGCACTTCTTCCGTCAACAACAATTGAAGAAGCAATTGAAGACATGAAAGTTTATTATAAATATGCTTATAATTTCGTAACAAAAACCAAAGCTGTCCATGATACAAAATTAAATTCAAATAACATTTATTCAACAACGGAATTTAATATCACTACAACAAAAAAAAGAACGGATGTAGCCAATCAACAAAACGGCACAATTTTCTGTTTATTTCCTCATCAATATAATAATATTTATAATTCGCCTGCACAATATGGAACTAAAACATTCCAAAATACTTTAAGAGGAAATTTAAAAATATATACAGGTTCTTCTTTTTCAACAAAAACAGGTTTTAACGGTATAGTTCCGTTTTTTAACTATAATATTTCGCAGGAAGCAAAAAACAAAATAACACAATCGTTAAAAAAGGACAAAACAATATCACCGGATGATACTTATGAAAAAAACACTTATTATTACGGTAAAAATATTGCAAGAATTGCAAATTTAATTACGGTTGCCGACAACATGGCTGATGAGCAAACAAAAAATGAACTTATACATAAAGTAAAAAATGAACTTATAGATTGGTTTACGTATAACTCCGGAGAAGAATTAAAATATTTTTCTTACGATAAAATATGGGGCGGACTTATAGGGATTTACGACGGATTCGGAACAAGAAACTATAATGACCATCATTTTCATTACGGATATTTTATTTATGCTGCGGCAATAATTGCAATGTATGATGAAAACTTCGCTAAAGATTACGGTTCGGTTGTCAATTTATTAATACAAGATATTGCAAATACCGAAAGAAACAACAGAAGCTTTCCTTATATGAGATGTTTTGATTTTTATGAAAGTCATAGTTGGGCAAACGGTATGGGCGGTGCCGATGACAGAGGTATAGATATAGAATCATCATCAGAAGCGATGAATGCCTGGGCAGCAATATATATGTGGGGGCTTGCAACAAAAAATACAGAATACATTAATTTGGGAATATATTTATATTCTAACGAATATCAAGCAATAAAAAATTATTTTTTTGACACGGGAGAAGAAAAAAATATTTTGAAAAACGAATATAGCCATATTTGTCTTGGAATTTTATTTGCCGGAAGTGCTTCTTACAACGAACTATGGTGGAAACAATTTGTAAAATATGGAGCAAGGCAATATCAGGGAATTCAATTATTACCTATGACGGCTTCAATGTTATATGTAGGTTATGACAGTAATTATGCTCAATCTTTTTATAATCAGGATAATTTCGGATGGAATGATATTTGGACAAGATTTTATTCTATATTTAACAACAATGCATCTTCGGCATGGGATATTTTTTCGGCACATCATACAGGCACGGATGAAATAGATGACGGAGGAACGGAAACTTATACTTACCACTTTATAGATTTTTTTAGACAAAACGGGAATGTACAGTCAAATTATACTTCAAATTTTCCCGCTTATTTGGTTACAAAGAAAAATGATACAACCACTTATACCGCATATAATTATACCGATACTGTTCAAAATATAAAATTTTATAACGGAAGTAATTATGAAGGATATGTAAAAGTTCTTCCAAAATCTTTTATATCCACGACAAAATTATTAAACGAAAATACTCAAACAGAACTGTTGGTTTTTCCAGTTCCGTATAAACCGGGTAGTAATACAATGTATGACAGCGGAGACGGAATAACTTTTTTGGGATTGAAAGAAGGAAGTAACATAAAAATATTTAATGTTTCGGGTGAGCTTGTATACGAAAAATCAATAGAAAATAACGAAAAGAAATTTATTTGGAATGCAAAAAACAATTCCGGCAATAAAATAGCATCCGGAGTTTACATTTATTATATAACTTCCGCTGACGGAACAAAACATAAAGGAAAACTTGCAATAGAAAGATAATACAATGAAAAATTTTATCATAAGATGGACTGTTTTTTTTATTTGTTTATTTTGCATTTATTTACTTAT
>NZ_CACWEU010000053.1:0-11249 GCF_902760015.1 Candidatus Ruminimicrobium bovinum | reverse complement strand
ATAATTTAATCTTGATATCATTTGTTTTTTGTTAATCATACATCCGCCGCAATGTATAATTAAAGAGTACTGTTCCAGATTTTTAGGATAGTCTATACCGGAAGATATATCAAATTTTATATCAAAGCCCAAATATTTACTTAATAATTTCGGTATTTTTACTCTGCCGATATCATCTTTACTTGCATGGTGGCTGCATGCTTCGGCAATTAAAATTTTGTCGGAAGGTTTTAAAGTTTTTATTTTTTCAATTGCTTTTGCCATCTCAACAACATCTGATTTATTTGCCGAAAAAATTATTGAAAATGTAGTAAGCGGTATTTGTTCGGGAACAATTTTTGAAACTTCGTTTATTACCTGCGAATCACATATAACAATATCGGGCGGATTTTTTAAATTATCCAAACATTTTTGAAGTTCGGTATTTTTTACAACATAAGCCATTGCATTTATATCAAGAATACTTCTTATCATTTGAACTTGCGGTAATATAAGACGCCCTTTCGGTGCACCCAAATCAATAGGAACAACCAAAACTACCGTTTGAAATTGTTTTATGATATTATCGGTAAGTTGTTTTTCTTCAATACTATCGGAAATTAACTCATGTATTATTTTTGTAAAGTCGGTTAAAAACACATCTCTTTGACTTAAATCGGTTATATAAGAATATTCTTTAAATTTGTATTTTTTTATTTCCGACAAAAATATATCGGTTAATTTAACTTTTTTGTAATTATTGATTATTATAAAAAAAGGAATTTTGTTTTTGTTTAATTGTTCAATAAGGTTCTGCTCGTAACTTGTCCAAACATTTGGCTCAACAACAATAACGGCAACATCGGCAACCGAAAATATTTTATAAGTTTTTTCTTTTCTTTGTTTGGACAATTCGGAAATATCATCAATACCTGCGGTATCAATTAAAGTAGCAGGTCCCACATAAGAAAGTTCCATATTTTTTGAAACGGTATCCGTTGTAGTGCCTGCTACTTTTGATACTATTGAAATATTTTGACCGGTAAGATAATTTATAAGCGTCGACCTACCGACATTTATTCTTCCGAAAATACCTATATGAACGGTTACTCCTTTCGGTGTTTCCAACATCTTTTATTTTGCTTTACCCTGGTTTGCAACGGCTTCCATAGCTTTTTTAACGGCTTCCGGGTCACCTACATAATAACTTTTTACAGGTTTTAAATTTTCATCCAATTCATAAACAAGCGGCATTGCCGTGGGAATATTCAAATTAACAATGTTTTCGTCGCTTATATTATCCAAATATTTTACCAATGCTCTTAAGCTGTTACCGTGTGCGGCTATAATAATTTTTTTACCTTCTTTTATTTTAGGTGCAATTTCCGAGTTCCAAAAAGGAATAACTCTTGCAACCGTATCTTTTAAACATTCGGTTAAAGGAATATCTTTTTTATCAACATCTTTATATCTGGGGTCATTACCTGCATACCTTTCGTCTGTTGTTGAAAGCGGTTCCGGCGGAGTATCGTAACTTCTTCTCCAAATTTTTACTTGCGCTTCGCCGAATTTTGCTGCCGTTTCGGCTTTATTTAAACCCTGTAACGAACCGTAATGCCTTTCGTTAAGTTTCCAACTTTTTATAACAGGTATCCATAAAAGATCCATTTGTTCCAAAACATTATTTAAAGTTTTTATTGCTCTTTTTAAAACCGAAGTATATGCCAAATCAAAAACAAAACCGTCTTTTTTTAATTGTTGTCCTGCTTTTTGTGCTTCGGCAACACCTTTTTCGGATAAATCCACATCAGTCCATCCGGTAAATTTATTTTCTTTGTTCCAAACACTTTCACCGTGTCTTATCAAAACCAATTTATACATTTTTAACTTCCTCCGTTAAATTTGTTCCAAATATTTTTTATAACCCGATTCGCTGAGTTTTTTATTTTTATTTATTATTTTATCCGACATTTCTTTTCTGTAATTTAAAAGTTTTTCCGATAATTTATTATTATTTATTGCCAATATTTCCAATGCAAATATTGCCGCATTTACCGCCCCGGCTTTACCTAAAGAAACACACCCTACGGGTATTGAAGGCGGCATTTGTGCTATTGAAAACAAAGAATCCATACCAGCTAAACTTTTTCCTTCCATGGGAATACCTATAACCGGAAGTATTGTTTCCGAAGCAATTACACCGGGAAGTGCAGCAGACATTCCGGCAGCGGCTACAAAAACCTTTACACCGTTACTTAAGGATTTTTGAACAATTTCTTTAACCAAATTAGGAGTTCTGTGAGCGGAAGCTATATTGATTGTATAAGATATATCAAACTTATCAAAAATTTTTAAAGTTTCACTTACAATCGGCAAATCCGAATCCGAACCTATTATAACGGCAACTTCTGTTTGCTTATCCATTTTAATGCCCTCTGTCCGATATCTTTTCTGTAATGCATTTTATCAAATTTTATTTTAGGTATAACTTTGTATGCTTTATCTATTGCAGATTTTATATCATCCGAAATTGCTGTTACAACCAATACTCTTCCGCCGGAAGTTACAATTTTTCCGTTTTCATTTTTTTTAGTTCCCGCATGAAAAATTATTGCTTCGTCTTCGGTTACGGTGTCAAGCCCTGAAATTTCAATATTTTTTTCATAGTTTTCGGGATATCCGCCGGAAGCAAGCACCACACACACTGCCGCTTTATTTTCCCACTTTATATCAATTTCATCCAATGTTTGATTTATTGTATGCTCTACTATATCAACCAAATCTGTTTTTAAAAGAGGTAATATTACCTGTGTTTCAGGGTCACCGAAACGGCAATTAAATTCCAAAACATAAGGTTTTCCGTTATCAACCATAAAACCTATATATAAAATGCCTTTATATTCAATTTTTTCTTTTTGTAATCCGTTAATAATAGCGGGCATTATTTGTTCTTTTATCTGCTTTAACAATTCTTCGGTTGCCACAGGTGCCGGAGCATAAGCACCCATTCCGCCGGTATTTAAACCTGTATCTCCGTCACCGACTCTTTTATGATCTTGTGCGGCCGGCATTATTGAAAAGTGTTTTCCGTCAACAAACACCAAAACGGAAGTTTCCTGCCCTTGCAACCATTGTTCAAAAATTATTTTATTACCTGCACTGCCGAAAGTTTTATCTTGCATAATATCTTTTAAAGCCCTAATTGCCTGCTGCCTGTTTTGACACATAATAACACCCTTACCTGCGGCAAGACCGTCGGCTTTAACAACAAGTTTTTCATCTTCCGGCAATTTATTTAAAAAATCAAGCGCCTTATTAAAATCTGTAAAAACATTATATGCTGC
Organism: Candidatus Ruminimicrobium bovinum; assembly: GCF_902760015.1. Taxonomy (NCBI): domain Bacteria; kingdom Pseudomonadati; phylum Elusimicrobiota; class Endomicrobiia; order Endomicrobiales; family Endomicrobiaceae; genus Candidatus Ruminimicrobium; species Candidatus Ruminimicrobium bovinum. The sequence continues at coordinate 7,926 of NZ_CACWEU010000053.1, read as the reverse complement.
AGTAGGAACGTTATACTTTTGCATAAAGTCTTTAGCAAAACTTTTACTTGCTTCAAGCATAGCGCCTTTTTTGGAAGGACCGAATATTTTTAAATTTTTTGAATTAAAAAAATCAACAATTCCGTCAGCAAGAGGAATTTCCGGACCGACGAAAGTAAAATCAATTTTATTTTCAATTGCAAAATTTGCAAGTGTCTGAAAATCATCAATTTTAATATTAACAATTTCGGCTTGTTTTGCAATACCGGCATTACCGAGTGCAGAATATATTTTAGTAACTTTCGGACTTTGAGCAAGTTTCCAAATTATTGCATGTTCTCTTCCGCCGTTACCTATAACAAGAACTTTCATTTTATCCTCTTAAAATATATATCTGTCAAAGAATTTAACTACAACCAAGAATGTTAAAAAAGCAATTATAAAAGTTGCAATCATTACATACCAATTTGCTTTTATAATGTAACTGATATTACTGTCTTTTCCTTTTGCTTTCATTGCATATTGAACTCTTATATCTTTGTTTAAGTCGGCATATTCAATAAATTTCGGGCAACAATCCTGCTCTTTTTTCCATTTACAATGAACCAAGCAAAAAACTTTACCTTCCCCATTGGCATCAACATTGTTATCACCTTGAAAAAGACAACCGATACAATTGTTTTTCATTTTAATACCGCCTTTTTTTTATTTTAAAAAATCTATTGCATTTTGAAAAATTTTCTTTCCCCATCCGTATTTATCATCACAACCCTGTCTTGCCGGATGTTGTAATTTATATATATATCTTTCGGGATGAGGCATTAGCCCGAATATGTTTCCGTCTTTATTACAAATTCCTGCTATTTGATTAAAAGAACCGTTCGGAGCTAACGGATATTTCGGATATCGTCCGTCATAAGCGGTATATCTGAAAACAACCTGATTATTTTCTTCTATATTTTTTAACACCGTATCATCTGCAACAAACTTACCTTCTCCGTGTGCAACCGGCAAAGGAATTATATCCGGTAAATTTTTAGCCCAAATACATTTTGTATTACCGTCCGTTTTTTCCGTTTTTAAATAAACCCATCTGCATTCGAATTTATTAGAATCGTTATACGATAATGTTGCCGTTTGTTCAAATTTATTCGGTTCCGGCAACAATCCCATTTTAACAAGAACCTGAAAACCGTTACAAATACCTATTATCGGTTTTTTTGATAATGCAAATTTTTTAATATTCTCACCCAATTTATTTTTTAATTCGTTTGCCAATATTTTACCGGATGCAATATCATCCCCGTAAGAAAACCCTCCCGGAATTGCCAATATATCATACGATAAAATTTTATCTTTATTTTCAATCAACTCATTGATATGAATTCTATCAACATTTGCTCCGCATATTTCAAATGCGGTTTGAAGTTCATAATCACAATTTGTTCCTGCAGTTCTTACTATAATAACATTTGGTTTATTCATTGTTTTTACCATTGTAAAGTTTTTTGCCAAGCTTCCTGCAAATTTTTAATATTTTCCTTAATTTTTATTTTTGATTTTGATGACGATAACAACACATAAGGTTCACTTATAACTTTCCCTATTTTGGAATAACAACAATCTTTTAATAAATCTTCAAATTTATTTGAATTTTCCCGTGAAACTTCAACTATAAACCTTGAATTCGATTCGGAAAATAAAATTTCCGGCAAACTCATTGTATCATCACTTATTTTTATCAAATCCGCATCAATATCAACACCTAATTCCCCGGCAAAAGCCATTTCAGAAACGGCCGTTATAAAACCGCCTTCACTGCAATCGTGACAAGCCAAAACCAAATTATCTAAAATTGCTTTATGTATTTGTTTCATAATTTTTTTGGATTCTTTTTTATTTAAATCCGGAACGAAACCTTCTGCAAAATTTTTTATTTTTGCATAAACGGAACCGGCAAGTTCATTATTTGTTACCCCTACCAAGTAAATAAAACTGCCTTCCTTTTTCAAATTCATTGTTACCGTTTTATTTACATCTTCAATTACACCCATCGCGGAAACGAGTAATGCCGGCGGGATTGAAAAAGTTTTTCCGCCGATTGAATATTCGTTATATAAACTGTCTTTACCGGAAATAAAAGGAATTGAATATTCTTTTGACATATCGTAACAAGCTTGAGTTGCCCTAACCAAACTTCCCAAAATTTCAGGTTTATTGGGATTTCCCCAACAGAAATTATCAAGCAATGATAATTTTTCAGGGTCGGCTCCGACACAAACGGCATTTCTCATAGCTTCTTCAATTACCGAAGCGGTCATTTTATAAGTATCGGTTTTACCGTATTCAGGATTTATTCCGTTTGATAAAACAATTGCTTTATCCGTATTTTTGACAACGGCACACGGCCAAATAACACTTGCATCGGAAGGTCCGGAATTTACAATAGAATTTCCCTGCAAAGGTTTTATAACCGTTTGTCCCTGAACTTCGTGATCGTATTGTCTTATTATCCAATCTCTTGAACAAACATTAATATCGGCTAAAACATTTTTTATATCTTGTGTTAAAACACCGGAATCGACATCAATCTTTTTTTGTCTGACCGATTTTTTCTCTTCCCAAACTGCCGTTCTTGTAGGTTTCGGAACTCCGTCATGTAAAAATTCCATATCCATATCGGCAACAATTTCATTATTATATTTCAAAACCAATTTCTTATCATCGGTAAATTGTCCTATAAATGTGGCCTCGACATTTTCTTTTTCAAATAATTTTAATATTTCGTTTTTATGTTCCGGCGGAACGGCAAAAACCATTCGCTCCTGTGCTTCGGAAATCCAAATTTCCCAAGGTTTTAAACCTTCGTATTTTAAAGGAACTTTTTCAAGTTCAACAACCACACCGGTCTTTTCGCCGAGTTCTCCGACGGCACTTGAAAGCCCGCCCGCACCGCAGTCGGTAACGGCTCTGTATAAATTCAAATCTCTTGCTTTAAGCATTGTATCCAAAACTTTCTTTTCCACTATGGGGTTGCCTATCTGAACGGCACTTACATCGGATTCTTTATCAAGTTCAACCGATGAAAAAGTTGCTCCGTGTATTCCGTCACGTCCCGTTCTGCCGCCTACCACTAAAACCAAGTCGCCGGAATTAACTTTTTTAAAACATTTGTCTTTCGGTATTATTCCCATTGTTCCGCAATATACAAGCGGGTTCGCCATATATCCTTCGTCAAAGAAAACAGCACCGTTTACCGTAGGTATTCCCATTCTGTTACCGTAATCTCTAACCCCGGAAACGACGCCTTTTGCAATTCTTTTAGGATGATGCATACCTTCGGGAACATCGGAATATTTGGTATCCGGTAAACCGAAACAAAAAACATCAGTATTTGCAAGAGGTTTTGCTCCAAGCCCGACACCGAGAATATCTCTTATAACACCGCCTATTCCGGTTGCCGAACCTCCGTAAGGTTCAAGTGCGGAAGGATGATTATGCGTTTCAACCTTGAAGGCAACACCGTTTTTATCGTCAAAATCTATAACACCCGCATTATCTTTAAAAACCGAAATACACCACGGTTTATCAAGTTCTTTTGTAGCTTTAAAAATTGTTTCTTTTAAAAGGTTGGAATATTTTGTTATGTTTTTTTTACCTTGTTTTATTTCCGTATATTCGATATTTCCGGTCAATGTTTTATGTTTGCAGTGCTCGCTCCATGTTTGAGCAACCGTTTCCAATTCGACATCGGTAGGATTTCTTTTAAGATTTTTAAAATATTTTTGCACCTCTTTCATTTCAACCAAAGAAAGAGAAAGAACATTCGTTTTACTTAACTCAACCAATTGTTTATCGTCTAAATTTATTATTTCTATAATTTTAACATTTTGTGTCATCTTATTTTATATTCCTGAATTAAAGTATTAGCCAAAAAACCTTTGGCAATTTTATTTAATTTTTCAACTGTTATACCGCTACCGTTAAAACAATATTTATGTCCCGTTTTAACAATAACATTATCGGTTATTCCCAAATCCTTTATCGCCTTAACAACACTTTCGCTTACGGTATCGGTTACACCGTGTTTCAGCCAAACTTCTATTGAATTTTTTTCGGTTTCTTTTTCTTCCGAAGTTTTATATTTTGATATTGAAAATTCTTCGGTTATTCTGTCGGTTAAAAGTTCATTTGCAATAACGGACACTTTTTTATCATCGATATCCGATATTATCCTGTAAACCGGAAAATACTCAACATTTTCTACTCCGTCTATTCCCATAATTTTTATATCATTTAACAATGAAACATTATGCGAGTTCGAAAAACCTTTTTTTGTTCTTATGGCAATTTCATATATCATTTAAAATTTCCTGCCTGTAATTTTTTCATAAGCTTCAACATATTTTGCTCTTGTATTTAAAACAACATCTTCGGGCAAAACCGGAACCGGAGGTTGTTTATTCCATTTTATTTTTTCCAAATAATCACGAACATATTGTTTGTCCAAACTGTCCTGCGGTACACCTTCTTTATATTTTGCCTGTTCCCAAAACCTTGAAGAATCGGGAGTAAATATTTCATCTATTAAAATCAATTTACCGTCATAAATTCCGAATTCGAATTTAGTATCGGCAAGAATAATTCCTTTTGTTAAACAAAATTGACTTACTTTTTTATATAAAGAAATCGAAACTTCACTTAATTGTGCAGCCAAATCATCGCCTATTCTTTTTGCAGTTTCTTCAAAAGAAATATTTTCGTCATGTTTGCCTACATCTTCCTTGCTTGAAGGTGTAAATATCGGTTCGGGAAGTTTTGAAGATTCTTTTAGCCCGGAAGGTAATTCAATACCGCATACGGTTCGGCTTTTCTGATATTCCTTCCAACCGGAACCTGCCAAATACCCGCGGACTATACATTCAATATCAATTCTTTTGGCTTTTTTAACAATCATTGAACGTTCTTTTAAAAATGAATATTTTTTAAGTTCATCCGGAAAATCATCAAAGTTGCCGGTTATAATGTGGTTAGCCACTATATTGCGGACAAAATCAAACCAAAACATTGAAAGTTTATGAAGAATTTTTCCCTTATCCGCAATTTCAGGTTCCAAAACATAATCAAAAGCGGAAATTCTGTCACTGGCAACAATCAATAAATTATCGCCATAAGAATAAACATCTCTTACTTTTCCTTTATGAAGTAATTTTGCTTCTTTTATTTCGGTTTCCATAATATTCTCCTATTTTACCTTTTTTAGTATATAAATTCAATATCTGTCACATTTGTTTTTTCACTTATTCAACAATTTCTTTAGGCAAAACAATTGTAAAAGTTGTTCCTTCTCCATATTCGGATTTAAATGAAATTTGCCCTTTATGATTTTCTTCTATCATCCTTTTTATTACATAAGAACCTATTCCCGTTCCCGAATTATTTAATTCTTTTGTTGTAAAAAAAGGAGAAAACATTTTACTTTTATTTTCCTGTTTTATTCCTATACCGTTATCGGTTACAGAAATAATTGCATTGTTTTTTGAATATTTCAGCGAAACCCGTATAAACGGCTTAAATTCTCTTATATCTTCCATATTTTTATGTAATATTGATTTTTTTTCTTCAACGGCTTCATAAGCATTATCCAAACAATTAAATAAAACTTCCTGTATCTGCGATTTGGATCCGTAAACCGAATCCTGTTCCGGAATATCGAAATCGATATTTATTTCGTCTTTTTGATGTTTTACCTTTAATAATTGACATGCCATTTTAAGTGCTTCTTTCAAAGAAAAGTTTGAAAAAGCCAACTCTTTTTCCGACTTTTTTGCAAAACTTAATATATTTTGAACAACCTCATTTGTATAATGAACATTAGACGAAACGGAATATGCAATTTCTTTCATAGTATTAACAAAATTTTTACATTGTTCATCTTTAATTTTATACTCCTTTAAAAAACTTTCTATTTCAACATCCATAAGACCCGATGCCATTGAAAATTGATGTAATCTGTTTTTTATTTGATGTGCCATACCGCCCGCCATACCGCCTATGGAAGCCAACTTTCTTATCTCAAAAATTTTATCCTGTTGTATTTTTATTTGTTCTATAAAATTAGCATTACTTATGGCTAAACCTATTTGGTTTGAAATCGTAGTAAAAATTTCAATATCACCGGACGAATATATGGATTTATTAACTTTATCTCCAAGCAATAAAAAAGCAATTAATCTGTCCCTTAACATTATCGGTATAACCAAATGAATACCGTTATTTATTTTTGAAAAAATCATTTTAATTTCATAAGGTAAAGCAAAAACAATAAAAGGAGTTTTCATCTTTTGCATATATGAAATAACTTTTGAATATTCCTGTACTTTTATTATTTCTCCTTTTCTTTTCATATTACTGTCGGATTTACATGTATAAATATTTTTTTCTGCATCAAAAATAAAAAAACTTACAAATGTAACTTTTACTCTTCTTTGAATAATCCTTACAACCAAATTTGAAAGTTTATTTATATTTTGTTGTTTTGCAATTACCCTTGAAGCCCATATTAAAAACTGTTGGTATTTTATTTGTTCGCTTTGCAGAAAATTTTCACTTCTTTTTTGTATATAGCTAAAAAACACGGGACCCAAACTCGATAAAACAAGCAAACTCAATGCCGATATTATCCATTTTCTGGTTATAATACCTATTGCAATCGGAACGACTAATATTATCACATAAATTGTTATAAATATTAACGTTTTAACAAAAGCAAGTTTTATATTTAGATATCTGTATTTTGAAACGGTATATAAAACTATAAAAAACCAAAATATCACAAGTAAATCATGCGGAATAATTTCTATTTTAAAAAAAGGTTCCAACAAATGCATTAAACCGGCAATATATAAAATAAAAAAACTTATTGCCAAAAATTTTAATCTTTCTTTTTCATATAAACTGGTAAGTTTTTTATATCTGTTATATAAAATCACAACGGCATATACACATAAAATTATAAAACATACCACAAACACATCATATAAAAAACCGGGAACAACATAAACATTCGGCGCTCGCGAAACAAATCCCTTTATAAATAAATCCGAATACGAAAAAAGAAGAAAAAAACAACACATAATCAAAGAAGCAAAAAATATTTTTTTATAAGGATTAATCAAATTAATTTCCAATGCGGTACATATAAAATTGAATAAAACCGGCATTGTAAAAATAGCAAAAACGTATACGAACCTTCCGTAATATAATGCCGTTTCGCTATCAACGGAATAAGAAACTATAAACGGACATAACGACCACATTCCTATAAAAAAACTCAGTATTAAAAATTTTCTGTATAATACCGAATTTCTGTTATAAAAATATAAAAATCCGGAAAGCACCGAACATATTAAAAAGGCAAGTAAAGATGATACCGCATAAAACATCCACATAATTAAACCCTATTTTCCGTTTTTTAATTTCCAATCCAAATATTTATTCATAAACTCGTCTATTTCACCGTTCATAACTTTTTCAACCTGAGCAGTTTCATATTCGGTTCTGTGGTCCTTAACCAACTGATACGGCATAAAAACATAAGACCTTATTTGATTCCCCCATGCAATTAAACCTTTATCGTCATAATGTTTTTCGGAAATTTGTCTTTTCTTTTCCAATTCATAATCATATAATTTTGCTTTCAGCAATTTCATTGCCGTAGCTTTATTTTTTGTTTGAGAACGTTCCGTTTGTGATTGAACAACAATATTGGTAGGTATATGTGTAATTCTGACTGCGGAATCGGTTTTGTTTACATGCTGCCCGCCTGCTCCGGTTGACCTGTAAGTATCAATCCTTATATCTTTATCTTCTATAACTATATCTATATCATCATCAACTTCGGCTATAACATCAACGGAAGCAAAAGAGGTATGTCTTCTTTTATTT
>NZ_CACWEU010000052.1:0-12020 GCF_902760015.1 Candidatus Ruminimicrobium bovinum | reverse complement strand
TATCGGTATTTTTTATATTTACGATTGTTTGCTCTATTTGTTGTTCCGTTTCCTTTAATTTTATATTTATAAGATTTTTAAATTTATTTTTTATATCATTACCAATGTCACTGTTTAATATTTCCGTTACTTCATCGTTTTGTAACTGAAAAAATGCACACTCTATCAATTTATTCAAATCTTTATTATTACTGTTTTTATTAAGGAATGTTACTAATCCGTTTATATCTTTGACATTAACATAATACAGTAAAGTATCCAACAAACTTTCATCAATATCATCAAGAATTAATATATGTCCCGTTTCTCCGTTTAAAAGGACTTTTGAACCTTCCTTCAAAACAAATTTTTGACCTAAAACATCCTCAATATAAAGATTGTCTTCGTCCCATATTCCATCCGAAATATTTACCGCAGGAATACCTGCTTCGTTAGTAACAATACTTGAATGTGAAATTTTACTTCCCGTGGTGGTTATTACCGCTTTTGAATTTAATATTACATCCGTATCTTCAGGAGTTGTATATGAAGTTGCCAATATTTTATTTTTATCTGTATTTGTTTTATTTAATGTTATTTTTCCGTAAACATATTTTCCGTTACCTGCAGAAACACCGTCGGCAATAATTGAAGGAGTATCAAAATAAACAATTTCTTTATCAAACAATTTCTTTCTGCTTTGTTTTTCAAATTCTGATATATCTTCAATTTTTGTTGGAACATTATACCTGTTATCTTTTAAAACTTTATTAAGAGTATCATATTTTAAATTTACGGTTTCGGTTAATGTTACAAGTTCGGTATAAGCATATTTAAAATTCTTCCCGTTTGGCTCGGCTAAAACTTTAACCGATAAAAACTTATCTCCTGATAATTTTATATAACCGCTTTTTAACACCAAACCGCCTATATTGGCAACGGTGTTAAAATTAAATTTATTATTATCAATAAAATTCAAAAATTCTGCTTGTTTTACCGAATCGTTTTCATTTGTTTTAATATGGTTTATAATTCCGTCACTAAAATTAAACTTTGAATTAGGCATAAACCTGTTTGTATTTTTATCAAAGACTATTCTTCTTTCGGCAAAAGCTTTTTCTAAAGGATTATTTATATATTCGTCTATTATTTTCTGAGTTATTAAACCTTCTTTAAGTATTTCATTCGGTATCAACGGCAATTGTTTCAAATTATAATATTTAAGTTCTTCATTAAGTTTTTCTATTTCCGAATTTAATACATCAAACCTTACTCTTTCATCGTTGCTTAAAAATAAATTTACCGGTGCCTCCGCTTTGAAATATTCATGAGATTTGCTTCTGTAGTTAAACCACATAAAGCCGTTTGAAAAAACCTTAATAAAACCGTTAATTTTATTTTCCAATTTTTCCTGTAATTCTTCTTCAACTTTTTCCCTGTTAGGATTATTTCTGTAAGAGATTCTGGAAAAACCGTAATAGTTGCCAAGTAACACATCCAATTCATCGGAATGTCTAAACAAAAATATTATTTTTTGTACCAAATCAACAAAGTCCGTATTATCGTTTATTCCCGTACTTTTATCTATATTTTTCCTTAATGTTAAAACATCCGATGCGGAGTTACCAAACTTTTTATTTTTATCTTTATTTTTTGGAAAGCCGAGTTCTTCTTCTAAAATTTTTTTAAAATAATTAATTCTTGCTTTATTTCCAACATTATTGGAACTTTCGGTAAAACTTAAATTTATCTGCTTATTTTTAAAATCAAAATGAATACTTATGCTATGAACTCTTAGCCTGCATGTCCAAAAAAGTTCATCATTACGTATAATTAAATTATTTATACTTGTATCATTACCTTGCAGTAAAACGGTAAACAAATCCAATATTTCTTTATTTATGTTTTTATCGGATAAATTATATCCTTCAATTTTCACATTACCGTATTGTGTAGAAATTTTTTGAATATTTGCATTGTCTTTAAAATTCAAATTGATATTTGCTATAAATTTTTTAGCACTTGTTTGATGAACGGCATTTATTAACGAATTCAATGATGTTATTTCGGATAAAGCATTATCTTCCCAATTGCCCGCTTTAAAATGATGATATATATATTCGACATCAAAATCTCTTCTGATTTTTTCCAAAGATTTTCTTAAATTTATTACATCCTGTGAATATTCACCTTCCGGATCAATCATTTCAAAACTTTCTATCATTCTTTCAATATTTTCACAAATATCATTAAATTTTTCTTCTATTTCTTCATTTGTTTTACCTTGTCTTATAAAATCCGAAAGCGAACTCAAATTTTCTAAAGCTTTATCATTATATAATCGTAAAGTATTTTCATCTTCCAACTGTTTTAAAATTTCCTGAACATCACTATCATTACTGTTTGTTTTTCCGGTAAATTCCGTATATATTAATTTTCTTTTTATGATACATTTATTTATATCTTCTTTATTTTCTTTGTATATATGTCTTAAAAGAGGAGTAAACGAAAAATACGGGTTTACATTTCCTCTGTCTCTAAAATCGTATAAATTATCCAAATACAATTCTTCTTCAAGAACGGCATTATCATATAATTGATTTAATTTATCTATGTCAATATATTCCGTTTCCATTTCATCTATATAAGCTAAATTTGAAACTGCTTTACCGATATATTTTGCAACCGTTTGTCTTTTTTCAAAATTGTTTTTTTCATTATCAACAAAGTCATACATCGTCTCTATAAAAATATTTAATATATTAATCGGCATTTTTTGGCAAAAACTTGTTATTTCTTCAGGCGTAAATTCATGACAATTTTTAACAATACCTTTAAACAACAATTCGTCAACTTCTTTGTTCTCTTTTTCTTGTTCAAAAACATAATATTTAAATATATTTTTTATACTTTCAGTATCTTTTAATTTTTCTAAATAGTCTTGCTGATTGATATTTTGTTCATCTAAATTATCTAAAATTTCAATCAATAATTTTATTACGGGGCGATGTAAACCGTTTTTAAAATATGTTATTTTTTGTTTATCAAATTCATAAACTTCAAATATAAAATTAAAAGCGGTATCAACAAGTTCACCATTTTTAATATTATTTATTGCAATATTTCTTATTGTTTCAATAGTATAGTCATCACTTGTCCCATAATATCCTACAACTTGTTTATACACAGGTTTTACCGCTTCCAACAACTCTTTAGTTTTCTCATACTGTTTTTTTTCTGCTAAATTGGCAGTTTTATCAATAATATCTTTTAGCAAAAATTTTATAATAGGCAAAGTATCGGCATTTAAATTATCTTTTAAAGTTTCAAACTCATTTATGTAAAAATTGTCAAAATTAATTTTTCTTAAATTTTTTATTGTTGTTTCTAACGGTCCTTTATCAAGTTGTTCAATATCGGTTCCGTTTGAAATATCATAATTATAAATGGTGTAAAAATACATTTTAACATCATCATATTTTGAAAAACTATTTTTTAAATCGGCAGGAATTTCTTTATTATTAATAAAATTTTTTTCATAAAGTTTTTCTATTATATATTTTATAACTTCAGCATCGGATGTTTTTTGAAGTTTTTCCTTCAATATTTTGTAAGGAAAAGTATCCGTTTCAATAATATTGTCAACATCCTCTTTTGTTACTTTTTTGTTACTTAATATATGACTAAGCAATGCTAAAGGCAAATTATTTATTGTTCCCTTTAAAATAAGAATATTATAAATTGAATGTGCAACAGATGAAGCAACAAATGCAACAAAAGAACATCCCGGAAAAGCCAATGAAAAAACTATAAATGTACCTGAAAACAAAACACCGGGAACCATAAGTTTTTTAAAAGTCCTGTTTTCATTTTCCTTATAGCTATCTTTTTGAAAATAATCTGCTATTAAATGTGCTAACGGAAAGACAAAAATACCGAATATTGCAGTTACGGCAAAAGGAACGGCTGTCAAATCAGGAGAAACGGTTGAAAATGAAGATGCTATAAAAGGAATATAGAACAACACAAAATTTTCTGCTATAGGTGCCAATATTGTTTTATATATTAACTCTATCTTTTTTCCAAATGATTTAAACAAATCTTTAAAAATAACGGCTTCTGAAAAATTATTTCTTCTACCTGTTTTTTCATCTTTATTTTTTATCGAAGAATAAACATTTTCTATTGTTTTTTCTTTACCGTTTTCAATATATGTTACCGCATATTTTATTTGTTCATCTTCTATTGAGTAATAATCCAATTTTAATATTTTAACATTATCGGGAACTTTACTGTTTAAAAAATTTAAAATATCTTTTTCTTTAAAATTTTTAAAAGTATTATCATTTTTTATGATATAAAATATATCATTTAATATTGTAGGAATTGCAATTTCCATACTTTGACACAAAGCTTCAACATTTATTGTGTTTGTTAAAATATTGGCATTATATTTTATTGTATCGGTATAAATTTCTTTTGCTTTATCTATATCCGAAGTTATTTTAGGTGTAATAATTACATAAGAAATTTTGTTATTTTCTAATGTATTTTCCAAACCTGTCGTGTGAAAACCGCCGGTAACAACCAATTTTATTTTTTTATTTTGTAAATTTTTTTCTATATATCTTAAAGCATCCGATGTATTTTGAACATCCGCATTATTTTTATTTTTTTCTTCTATTAATTTTTGTGCAAAAACGGAATCCCTTTTTATATTATTTTTATGATATAAACTTAATAAATTTTGATATTTATCCAACTCCGAAACTATTTCATCCGAAGAATAAGATAATAATATTTTTTTAAATTTGGTAAATAAACTATCAAAGTTATAATAGTTCTTTGCAGTAATATCAGCTAAAAAATAATCCTTTATTTTAGGCAGAAAATAAGATAAAAACAAAACTTCGTGTTCATATTTATTTTTTGCCAATTTTGAAAAAACGGTATCAATTAAATTTTCTTCTTCATCAATAAATTCTATCGGGTTTATATTTTTATTAAATTCTATGTATTGTAAAAAATTATTAACATTTTTAAGTTTAAGTTTTTCCGTTATTTTGTAAATTTCATCAAATGCCAACAGTTTTTGACTGATATTTGTTATATCTTTTAAGTTATTACTTTCGTTTAATAAATTTACATATTCGCCGTAACTTATTTCCGCTTTTAACGATGCCACAAATTGTTTAATTTCGGACGGTAATTTATTTTTATTTATATGATTGTTTATTTTAAGTAAATTTATATATGCTGCTATATTCGGATAATTCTTTAAATCTATATTGTTTTTTAATGCCGTATTTTCCAACAAGCCATAGTAACCTGCAGGTGTTAATTTTTTATTTTTGAATTTTGTTATTATTCTTTCAAATTTTCTTAATTCTCTATTGTATTCAAAATAATCTTTTTTTATTGAATTTATGTCTTTTTCAAGTTTTGAACATATTTGTTCCACGTCAGGTCTTTTATTTATAATTTCACCGAACAATTTTATATTTTCTTTATATAAACTTTCTTCTTCCATCGGTGCTATTATTTCATTTTTACCGCTAATTGCCGAGTAATATTCGGTTCCGCTTAATTGACCGTTATCAACCAAACTTTCCAATATTTTACTGCCAAATTGTTCATTTTTAAAATCGGAAAGCATTTTTGTATTTATATTTTTATAAGCACCTTCAAGATAAATTCTATCTATATTGTATTTACTGCTTAAATATTCCAATATTGAAGCAATATTTCTTTGCGTTTGAGGATGACAATGTAAATCCTGTATATTTATTATAAGTTCCCGGCTGTCATAAAATTTAGATGATGTAACTTTACCTAAAGATGAAGGAAGAAACGATGAAACTACAAAATTTGCATTTGAAAAAGCAAATGAATTTGCAGGCATAAGTATTGTAACAAGAAAACTTAATGCTACAATAACAGCTATAGTTTTTTGATAGAGTAATTTTATAATCTTTTTCATAATATTTTTCAAAAAAGAAAAACCCCGCATAAAAAATTAAGCGGGATTTACAAAAAAACACCTGTAATTATTGTTAATAACAACAGAATCTCCATATTTACTGCCAAACGAATATTTCAACAGCATTTCCAAAAAATATATGGTAAAACTTTTTATATTGTCAATAAAACCTACATCATACTCATGAAAATAAAAATTACCGGCAAAAAAACCTGTTGCCGATAAAGAAAAATTTAATTGATTATTAATTGTTTTGCTAAATTGAACAACGGATAATATTGACGGTTCATTATCGGTTGCAGGAGTTACGGGTTTTTGTGTTTTACTTTCTTCTTTTGAATTTTTTTGAAATATGTTACCTGCAACAGAACAAGCAAAATCATTTATTGCTTTTTCAACAACAAAAACTGCGGAAAAAATATCATTTTGAGCAGATAACTCGTCTGTTATAATTTTATCGGCATTAATATTTACCGGCACAAAAAAAGATTGAAGCATTATAAAAAACATAATAATGCAACAAAACAATTTATTAACTATACTTTTATAATAATAAAATATATTATTAATAAACATAAAACCTCTGCTTACATTTTACCAAAAAAAAGCAATCATAATCAATTTTTTTTTAGTAAAAAACTATATATTAAAATAATCTACGGAAAAATTTTTAAAAGAACACTCATATTTGTTTATATCATCAAAATAAATCTCAAATCTTTTAAAAACATCTCTTTCGGTATATATTGAGGAAAAATATTTTCTCATTTCATCCTGTTGCAACGGATTTTTTATACGGGAAACAAGCTCGTCCGTTATATGTTCATATTTTTGAATTGAACGATTTGTATTAACTACGGATATTTTAGGTTTTTTATTATTTTTTATGCTTTTTATTTTTCTGAAATTGTATATTTTTGTAAGTAAATATGTAAAATACCTGTCTGCTTCCGGTAGTGAATATCCTATAAAACACCAATGATCGGCTTCAAACAGTAACTGTTCAACTTTATCCCAAACCTGCATTATGTATTTATTTTCATAAATCCTGTTATTACTCGGATGTATTATATAAGGTTCTAAAGTTGTCATACCGCAACAGTAACATTTACCTCCGTTTACTAATTCCAACGGCTTCCCCTGCTGAGATACCCTTGAGAAAACTTTACCGCAAGTAGCACACAGAAGCCAATTAATACTGCCGTGCGGTCTTAACAGATATATTTTCCTTTTTCGCGGTCTGTGAAACCATTGTTTAAGCCGATAATTACCGAGTTCAATACCAAAATCCACATCTATACTTTTCTGTTCATTTTTATCATACATTGACAGTAAAACTCTATCAAGACATATATCGTAATTAAATGTTATAAAAGAACAATTTATATTTTGTCTGTTTTTATATGTATCAAAAATTTTTCTGCCTAAAATAGTATAAGGACTTTGACTTTGTAAATTTAAAATATTATGTTCCCGTAATTTT
Organism: Candidatus Ruminimicrobium bovinum; assembly: GCF_902760015.1. NCBI lineage: Bacteria > Pseudomonadati > Elusimicrobiota > Endomicrobiia > Endomicrobiales > Endomicrobiaceae > Candidatus Ruminimicrobium > Candidatus Ruminimicrobium bovinum. Next base: position 4,578 of record NZ_CACWEU010000052.1, on the reverse strand, counting down.
GCATCCGTCAATGTTGCAAACATTATTCCTTCAAGTAAAAAATCATAATATTTTTTTATTTTATCAACTTTAATTTTACCTATATTTTCTCCTCTTCGAACGGATGTTTCCAAAACATTAAAAATAGACTCAAGTGAAATATTGCTTTTGGCAATTTTCCCGTTAAAAAGAGTTTTCAACAATTCGTTTATTTCTTGCGAAACTTTTTTATATTCTGTTGAGGATAGTTTATCTTTTAATGCAAATTTTCTTTTTAAAATATTTTTTAATATTTCATCTTGAACCGGCAGCTTATCATCTTTACTTGCTCCGGCACCTACTATAAAAACATATTTTTTATTCAAATCCAAAGAAAAATTTTTCATTGTTCCAACACGATATTATAATCCTGTATATCAACCGAATCGGTTGAAATTATTTCTATCGATTTTTTAAATATTTCATTCAAATGTTTTTTTCTTTCGTTAAAATATTCGGCGACTGAAGGATGTAATTTTATTTTTATTTTACCGTTATATTTTTCAATTTTCATTTGTTCTATTTCCTTACATACTGAAATAAAAATTGTTTCTTTTGACAAAACAAGTCCCAAACCTTTACATGTAGGGCATGTCTCACCCAACAATGCAAATAACGATTCTTTTTTCCTTTCTCTTGTCATTTCTATAAGGCCGAGTTTTGTAATAGGCCATATTTTTATTTTTGCTTTGTCACCTTTTGTCGATTTTTTTAATTCTTCCAAAACTTTCTTTCTGTTTTTTTCTTTCTTCATATCTATAAAATCTATAACGATAATTCCGCCGATATTTCTTAATCTTAATTGTCTTGCAACTTCACGGGCTGCTTCCATATTTGTTATTGTAACAACTTCTTCCTGTGTATTATTGTTACCCGTAAATTTACCGGTATTAACATCTATGGCGCATAAAGATTCCGCTTCCTGTATTATCAAATAGCCGCCGGACGGAAGTCTTGCTTTATTGGCTCTTAAATTTTTAATTTCTTCTTCTATTTTGTAGGCCTTAAATATAGGTTGTTTACCTTCATATAAAACTATTTTTTCTTCAAGCTCGGGAGAAACCGTGCGAACAAAATCCTTAACATCATTTAATTCCTTTTCATTATCTATATACATTAATTCGACATTTTCATTAAAATAATCTCTAACTACCTGAAATACTACTCCCAAATCTTTGTGAACCGGAGTTCCAAACTGAACGGTATTAAATCTGTTTAAAATAGACCCCCATAAACGAACTAAATATTTTATTTCATTTTCTATTTCGGATTCCGTTGCACCTTCGGCCTCGGTTCGGACTATAATACCACCGGCAATTTCTTTTTTTATTTCTTTTATTATATTTTTTAATCTTGTATATTCTTCTCTATCTTCTATTTGTTTTGATATCCCTATATTATTGCTAAAAGGCATATATACCAAAAGTCTTCCGGGAAGAGATATATCCATTGTTACCTTCGGACCTTTTGTACTTATAGGTTCTTTATATACCTGAACCATTATTTCCTGATCGACTTTAAGCATATTTTCGATATTTTTTTCATTTTTTGGAGCAACAATATCATTCATTGCCAAATACGCGCTTTTACCGAAACCGATATCAACAAATGCCGAAGATAATCCCACGACAATATTCTGAACTTTTCCTCTATATATATTATTTAAAATTTTTTTTGTTTCTCTTCTTTCTAAAAACAAATCGGACAACCGATTGTTTTCCAAAACTGCAACTCTTGTTTCTTCGGGTGTCATATTCACCACTATTTCTTTATTCATTAATAAATCCTTTTTGTTTTAACATCAAATATATTCTTGATACGGAATTGTTTATCCACTCGGAAATATCCTCATCGGATTTCACCTTATCATCAATAAATGATACGGTTTTATGTTCTTTGCTGTACTGTTTCATAACATTTTCACTTCTCACCGAAACGGGATAACTTGTTAAAACCAAATTTATATTTTTTGAGTCACAAAGTTGTTTTATTAAATCAATATCGGTCAAAATCCATTTGTTTATAATTTCAATTTTTTTATCATATTCGCAATTACCTATTGAAAGAATTGCCGATATATCCTTTGAAATGTTCGGCATATATTTATCCAGTAATCCGGAAAAAAACAATATATCTTTTATAATTTCACCTTCATACATCATAAACATTACAACCAATCCTTTGTAACACAAATTATCTTTATTAAAAGGATCTGCCAATATCCCGTCTTCAAAAGCCCTAAGGGCATTTTCATAATATTTTTCATCATCTTTTAAAAGATGCAAAGCTCCTAAAGCATAATGAAACATACTTTGATTAGGTTGTTTGTTTATAATCCTTACTAAAAATTTATGTGCTTCATCAAATTTACCTTCATAAATTAAATTCCAAGCATAAGTATAAGATGTTACGGAAGAAGCAACATTTATATTTTGAGCGGAAGAACTGTTTAACAAATAAAATTTAGGAATTACCAAAGGTTTAAACCTGTTACTATCATCAATAAAAAGTTGCCTTCCTACAATATTGATTAAATCCGTAAAAGTATTTTTATTTAAAACGGAATATTGTTTTGCAATTTCAATATTTATATCTCTTACCGATACTACTTTGTTTTTTCTGTTTTTATGTTTATATTTTCCAAATACCGAAAAACCGTATAAATTATAATAATTGGCTTCACCGACATTTAAAATTATTGTTGCATTTTTCTTTTTTATATTTTTAAGAATGTCCAATGCTTCGGATGTATTAATGTCGTTTTTTGATATGGGTATCAAAGAAATAACATTATCATTCTCAAGTTTTTTCCCCAACTTGTAAAAATATTCTTTTGTATTATCTCCCAAATAAGAATTATCCATAATATAAACTACCGATTTTTCCTGACAATAGGACACAGTATAAAAAAATACAATAAAAAATAATATCAGCACTTTTTTAAATTTCATAAAAAAAACTTCCCTTTTTTATAAACATATTCTCTCTTTTAATATACAAAATTTTCACATCATTTTCATTTAAATTCAATAATACCGACAAAATACTATTTAATTTAACATTATTTTGTTGTTTTATTTCAAGTAAAATTTTTATTTTATTTTCAGAAATTTTTGATATTTCCAAAATTTGATCTTTTACATCAACAATAGTTTCTTTTTGTTTCTTTACTTTTTTTATAAGAATCTCTTTTTGTTTTAAAAAAGAATTTATTTGTTCCCGTGTTATATTAACACCTTCTATGCTATATTCAACAACATTAACCAAAGAATTAATTGCAGGAAATTTTAAGGGTAAATACTTTGCCTGCAAAATTTTATAACCTTCGGGCAAAACTTTTGAAATTTCCGACATTATATTTTCTTCAGAAACTTTTTGTGTCATATATAGGTCTACATATTCACAATCACTTTCATGCCCTACCGAAACAGCCGGTCCGAACGATGTTTTTATTAAAGGACTAAAACCTGCAGTATATGTAACCGGAAGAGAAGTCCTTTTTAATGTTCGTCTTAAAAAATCTATCTGTTCAAGTTGAGATAAATACTTAACAAGTCCCTTCCTTGAAAATTTTAATAAAACCCTAACAGATGATTGCGTAGGTAAATTATTTGTCAAAGCATAATTTTTAGGTAAATTGATATCCCTTTTATAATTCGTATAGTCGGAGGAATCATTCTCGGAAATACCTTTAAGATAATCATTGTATAATTGTTCATTCGTTAAACCGAGATTTATATGCTGCCAAGGTAATATTTCATTTTTACTTCGTTGTCTGTATACGTAAAAATTCAAATCAAGTCCGGCTTCCGCAACGGATTGTATCCATTTATCATAGTTAAATCTGTCGGTCCATTGGTCAAATCTCAGTCCTTTTTGCCATGCAATATATATTGCTTTTGATAATTTTCTGTCACCTCTTGCCAAAACCGCCTCAATAATACTTTCTTTATAATCATGTGCTTTAATCGTTGCAGGAACATTTTTTTTCAAACGGCTTATAACATCGGCAAAATATTCCGCAGAAAACATTGCTTGCCACTGAAAAGCAGTTTGTGCTTTAGGAACAAACGGTGAAATTGTTATGTTAAAATTTAAACCTTTTGTTATTTTTTTAATTTTATAAATTAATTCACTTATTGCAGATATATCCTCTTCGGTTTCCGTTGGAAGTCCTATCATAAAATATAATTTTATTGTTTTCCATCCCATAGCGTTTGCAGATGTCAACGTATTTATAATATCCGTTTCCGATAAATATTTACCTATTACATTCCTAAGTCTGTTTGAACCCGCTTCCGGAGCAAAAGTTATTGTCGGTTTTTTATCCCTGTTAATATATTCGGCAACTTTTAAAGAAAATTGATTGCATCTCATGGAAGGTAAAGAAACGGTTATATTTTTACTTGAATATTTTTCGTTTGTTTTTAAAAGAAGTTCCTCTAAATTTTTATAATCCGTACATGATAAAGAAGAAAAAGAAACTTCTTCATACCCTGTTGCGGCAATTCCTTTATCCAATAAATTTAAAATATTTTCTGTACTTCTTGCACGCCACGG
>NZ_CACWEU010000051.1:0-12678 GCF_902760015.1 Candidatus Ruminimicrobium bovinum | reverse complement strand
TAAAAATTCTCTTTTTCGCACTCAGTGTCGCCATTCGTTTGAAATTTTTAAAGCCGTGCGACAACTTGAATTTTCCTAACATCTAAAGGAAGACGGAAAATTCTTCAAACAGTGTCGCACTAAAAAACTTTATAAAATTTATAGTTTTTTACTCTAAAAATTTCTGCACTCATAAGCGGCTCCAAGTCGTGCTTCAAAAGAAATTTTTAAAATTGTTTTTGTTGTTAATTCAAACTTATCAGCTTTTCAGCTGTTGTTATAAAGGAGTATATCATGGCAGAAGATACAAACAAACCGACGGAAACCACACAGGCAGAACCTGTTTTACAGCCGGGTATTGTTCCTACAAACCTTGAAGATGAAATGAAGGCTTCATACATTGATTATGCAATGAGTGTTATTGTGGGAAGAGCATTACCCGATGTTCGTGACGGCTTAAAACCCGTGCACAGAAGAATTTTATATGCAATGAAGGAAATGGGTGTAAGAAGAAACACTCCTTATAAAAAATCGGCAAGAATCGTGGGAGATGTTTTGGGTAAATATCATCCTCACGGAGATACCGCCGTTTATGATGCAATGGTCAGAATGGTGCAGGATTTCTCTATGAGATATCCGCTTATCGACGGGCAGGGAAACTTCGGAAGTGTTGACGGTGATGACCCGGCAGCCATGAGGTATACCGAAGTAAGAATGGATTACATTGCCGATGAAATGCTTGCCGATATCGATAAAGATACGATAGATTTTATACCGAACTACGACGGTTCGCTTCAGGAACCGTTGATTCTTCCTACAAAATTACCGGAACTTTTAATAAACGGTTCTTCCGGTATTGCAGTCGGTATGGCAACAAATATCCCCACACATAATTTGTCCGAAATTATAGACGGAACAATTGCTTTTATAGACGATCCGGAAATTTCAATACAGGAATTAAGTAAATATATAAAAGGTCCGGATTTCCCGACGGCAGGTTTAATTTTAGGTAAAGCCGGTATTAAAGAATATATGGAAACGGGTAGGGGCTCGGTTAAAATGAGAGCCAAAACCGAAATAGAGGAATTAAAAAACAGGCAGGCAATAATAATTACCGAACTTCCTTATCAGGTAAATAAAGCCATGCTTATTACCTCTATAGCACAACTTGTTAAAGATAAAAAAATAGACGGAATTTCCGACTTAAGAGATGAAACCGACAGAGACGGAATGAGGGTAGTTATAGAGCTTAAAAGAGATGCAAACGCACAGGTTGTTTTAAACCAGTTATTTAAACATACACAAATGCAAACATCGTTCGGTGTTATAATGCTTGCTTTGGTTAACAATAAACCGAAAGTATTAAACATTAAAGAGATGTTGTATCATTATGTTGAACACAGAAAAGTTATAATTGTCAGAAGAACTAAATTTGAACTTAAAAAAGCAGAAGCTCGTGCACACATATTGGAAGGTTTAAAAATTGCAATCGACAATTTGGATGCCGTTGTAAAAACAATAAGACAATCCCCCGATACCGATACCGCACGGCTCAGCTTAATGGAAAAATTCAGATTATCAAAACTTCAGGCACAGGCAATACTTGATATGAAGTTGCAACAGTTAACAGGGCTTGAAAGGAAAAAGGTCGATGACGAATATATTGAAGTTATTAAAAATATAGAAAGGTTAAAATCCATTCTTGCAGACCAAAGAAAAGTTTTAACCATAATCAAAGACGAATTAACCGAATTAAAACAAAAATACGGCGATAAAAGAAGAACACAAATTACAATAGATGAAGGCGACTTCAATATTGAAGATTTAATTAAGGAAGAAGAAGTTGTAGTTACGGTTTCAAATGCAGGATATATAAAAAGAATTCCTATAGATACATACAGAGTTCAAGCTCGCGGCGGTAGAGGAGTTGCGGCAATGACAACAAAAGAAGACGATTTTGTTGCAAAAATGTTTGTAACCTCCACCCACTCTTATCTCTTGTCGTTTACAACAAGGGGCAGGTTATACTGGTCAAGAGTATACGAAATTCCGGAAGGAACAAGAACATCCAAAGGAAAAGCCATCGTCAATATAATTCAGTTATCAAGTCCTGACGAAAAAATAACGGCATCAATTCCTATAAGGTCATTTGCTCCGAAAGATATAAAAGATGAATACTTGTTAATGTGTACCAGAAAAGGAACCATCAAAAAAATTGCATTGTCGGAATTTGCAAACCCCAGAAAGGGCGGCATAATAGCAATTAAACTTGAAGACGGCGATGTTTTGATGGATGTTAAAAAAATAGATAAAAACCCAGAAGTTATAATTGCAACCAAAAAAGGTATAGCAATAAGGTTTAAAGAACAGGATGTTCGTGCGATAGGTAGGGCAGGCCAAGGGGTAAGAGGTATATCACTTGAAAAAGATGATGAAGTTATAGGTATGGAAGTATTTTCACCGGAAGATGTTTTCTTGTCCGTTGCAGAAAACGGTTACGGAAAAAGAACCGAAGTCGGTAAATACCGTCTGCAAAAAAGAGGCGGTAAAGGTGTTATCAATATGCAAACATCCGAAAGAAACGGTAATGTTATCTACATCGGTAAAGCAAACGAAGGACAGGTAATGCTTATTACCGAACACGGTATAGCAATAAGAAGTAAAGTAGATAAAATTTCGGTTATCGGCAGAAATACACAGGGTGTTAAACTTGTTCGTCTTGAAGAAGGCGATAAGGTAGCATCGGTTGCAACCGTTGTTACCGATGACGAAAATGAAAAAGAAAATTCATCCGATGAAGAAGGTAAGAAGATTAAATAATATTAGCAACGAAAATAAGTAAATTTAAGGTTTTAAGCAAAACAGGGGCAAGAATTTCTTGCCCCTGTTTTTTATGTCGGGAAAAGCAAATAATACGGTTCAAATATATTATAGTTTTAATTGCACAACACTTGACATTTTTAAGTATTTGGTTTATAGTTATATTATAAACAAACTATACACTAAGGAAAATAGAGTATGGAAATGTTAAAAGAAATAGAAAGTAAAAAAGAATTACTTGATAAAATTTTAAAGAACAAACAGGCATTAAGAGTATTTAGAACATGGTTGCTTACCGAGCTTGCATATACATCAAATAATATTGAAGGTAATTCTTTAACAAGAAAAGAAACGGTTTTTGCAATTACAAAAGGTTTAACGGCAAGTTCCGTAAAACCGATAAAAGATTATCAGGAAATAATAAATCATGCAAAAGCTTCAAAGTTAATTTTAAAATTATCACAAAACAATAAAGTTATTACGGAAAATGATATTTTAAATATTCATAAGGAAGTTTTAAACGGCTTGGAAGATGATGATTGTATCGGAAAATACAGAAATGTAAAAATAAGAATTTCCGGTTCAAAAGTTATTGTCCCTCATCCTTCAAAAATAAAAAGTTTGGTGGAAGAATTAATTGATTTTATAAATTCAAAACAACTCAGTGTTATAGAAACGGCACTTATTGCACATTTCAAATTTATAGCGATAAATCCTTTTATTGACGGTAACGGCAGAACCGCAAGACTTTTGTTGAATTTAATACTGTTAAAAAATAATTACTATCCCGTTATAGTTAGAGCAAGGGACAGAAAAATATATATTAAAAGTATTGAAAAAGGCGAATTGAAAAATGATTTATCGTTATACAGAAATTTTATGTATAAAGCGATAGATAAATCTTATCAAACATATATTGATATGTTTGATAATAAACCGGAATCCGATAAAGAACTTTTAACAATAAGTAAATTTGCAAAGGCGGCAGAAGTTCCCGTATCAACGGTTCGGTATTATTTAAGGGTCGGTAAATTAAAACCTGTTTCAATTACCGAAAGTGATTATATGTTGTTTTCAAAAGAACAAATAAAGGTTTTTAATAAAAAAAAAATAAATTTGAAACGGCTTTTATAAAAGGGGGATTTATGAAAAAAATATTATGTGTTTTAAGTTGCATATTTATTATGTTTGTTTGTTATTCTTTCTGTTTTGCCGAAACTGACGTTCGTTATCAGGGTAAAGTTTGTAAAATGGAAATTTTTAGCACGGGTGATGTAAGTTCGCGAAATAAATTTACAATTGTAAAAAATGAAGTTGAAAAATTCTGTACGGATAAATACATATATGATATAAAAGTATTTGTCGAAAAAGGTGAATATGTATTTATTGTTTTTTATAATTGAGCGGTGTGGTTAAATTCCGGTTTTTAAAAATGAAATTATAATCGGAGCAAATAACAGTATAAATATTGTAGGAAATATCAGCAATGTCATCGGTATTAACATTTTAACCGGGGCTTCTTGCGCTTTCTTTTCGGCAAGGGCGGCATTTTCCGTTTTAAGTTGGTTTGAAATTTTATTTAGTGCTTCCGCCATGCCAAGACCTGACTTCAAAGAAAAATTAACGGTTCTTACAAACATATCAATTTGAGTTAAATTATATTTTTGTGCAAATTCTTCAAATGCCTTTTCAACGGGTAATCCGAAATTTATTTTTGAATTTATATCTTGTATTTCATCGGCTAAAACACCGTCAATTACGGTTGCAAGTTTTATTAAAGCATTATTAAAATCAATTCCGGCAGACATCATAACCGAAAGTAAATCCGCAAAATCGGGAAGTTGTTTTAAAATTAAATTGATTCTTTTTTTATAATCCTGAATAATTTTTAAATAAGGTAAAATAAAAAATAAAATTGATGCGCATAACAGTGTAACAACATCAAATCCTATAAGTATAAAAATTATAAATACGGCAAACATAGCGGAAATTATTTGCAGTATTATCAGATTATATCCGTTTATGTAAACATAAGGAATATTCAATATTTTTGTCATTAAAACGATTTTTTGCGAATAATTATCAAGATGTTTTATTTTTCTTTTCCGTAAAAAAACAGCTGACGGATTGATTGTTTTTAATAAAAATTTAAATAAAAAATATTTATCGTTATTTTGTTGTGCTTTGTAATTATTTTTATTTTTGTTTAAGTTTAAAATTGAAACAATTAAGTAATGTATCAAAATAAAAAGAACCGTAAATATACATAATATTATAAACGGAAAATATATCATAAATCGGGCTCCGCAATTTTGCTCATCAAAAAAGAACCGGTTAAAATCATTATACATGAAACAAGCAAAATTAAATTACCTAAAGTTGTCGTCCATAAAATTCCCATTATATCCGGTTCTGCAAGGCAAACAAAAATAACTATAAATACAGGAACTATACTTATAATTGTTCCCGATATTTTACCTTGTGCCGTTAAAGTTTCAACTTTTGAATAAATAGAAATTCTTTGATTTACGGATTGTTCTATTTTATCCAAAATATCGGACAATTTTGCACCGGTAATATTTGAAATTCTGATAGAATCAATAAATAATTTATATTGACGATTTTTTATATTTTGACAACTTTTTAACAAAGCATCGTCCAAGTTTATTCCGTAAGAAACGGATTGTGAAATATTTTTAAATTCATTTGATAAAGGCGGTTTTATCTGTTCTGCCACGGTATCAATTGTCTGTATTAAAGTTTGTCCGGAAAGAAGTGAATTTTTAAAAAGTCTTATTGCATAAACGATTTGTTTGTTAATTTCGGTTTCCGTTTTCTGTTGTTTTTTATTTTTTTGTAAGATATAAACATAAACGGCAACAAACAAAAATATAAAAGCAAAAATGATATTAAAAATCAGCGTTATTAAAACAAACAAAAAAACCGATAAATATAAATTTTTATTTTTAATGTTTTTTAATGTTGTATTTGAAGTTGATTTTAAACTTTTTAAAATAAAACATATTGCATAAAAGCAGAAAAGCGTAAAAGAAATAAAAAACAGTATCAAATATAAATTACTCATCAAATAAAATTCTCCGGTATATTTATAATATTAAAACTTTTATTTTCTTCATCATATTTGAATATCGGTATAAGTTTATAAATACATGTCTTGTCTTTTTCAAGTGCAACTATCTCATAAATTTTTCTTGTTCCGTCGGGAAATCTTTTTATTTGAACTATTATATTTATTGCCGATGCTATCATTGAAGTTATAGATTTTTCCGGTAATTCAACACCGGCGGTTAAAGCCATTACAACAAGTCTTGAAATTGCATCGGAACAAGAATTGGAATGAACGGTTGTCATTGAACCGTCGTGACCGGTATTCATTGCCTGTAACATATCAAGAGTTTCTGCGGATCTGCACTCACCTACAATAATTCTGTCAGGTCTCATTCTTAAAGAATTTATAAGTAATTGCCTTATGGTAATTTCACCGGTATTTTCAATTGATTTGGCTCTTGCCTCAAGACGAATTACATGCTTTTGTTGAAGTTGCAATTCGGCGGAATCTTCTATTGTTATAATTCTCTCGTCTTTTCCTATAAAACCTGACAGGATATTTAAAAATGTAGTTTTTCCCGTTCCTGTTCCGCCGGATATCAGAATGTTTTTCTTTTTTTCAACGGCAAGTTTTAAAAATTTTATCATTTGTTCGTTTATGCTTCCGAATGAAATCAAATCGCTATATGATAATTTATGTTTTGAAAATTTTCTTATTGTAAGTATGGGACCGTTTAAAACAACAGGCGCAATTATTGCATTTACTCTTGAACCGTCTTTTAACCTTGCATCTACAAGCGGAGATGCTTCGTCTATATGACGACCTGCAAATGATGCAATTTTGTCAATTACGGTTTTTAACTTTTTTTCATTTTGAAAGCAAATATCGGTTTGAAACAATTTTCCATGTTTTTCGATATATATTTTTTCCGTTCCGTTTACCATAATTTCGGAAATTGTATCATCGGAAATTAAATCTTCAATAACACCTAAACCCACAATGTCATCCGACAATTCTTTTATTAACTGTTTTTTTAAATGAAATTTTAAATTTATTTTGTATATTTTCAAAAGGGATTCGGTTTGTTGTAAAATAATTTCTTTTAATTTATTCTGTTCGCTAACCGTTGAATACCGTTTCATCTTTTCAAGTAAATCAAAATGTAATTTTTCCTTTAGTTTATTATAATTTTGTTTTAGGTCATAAAAATCCGAATAGGTGTAATTATGTTCTTTTATATTATTTATTTTTTCAACAAGTAATTTTAAACTTTGAACGAATTTATTTGATTGATCTTTAAATAAAAATGCCGGATTTAAAACTTCGTTATCAATATAATCAAATGTTATATCATTTTTGTCTGTGGAAATATCGAATATATTGTTTGTAATAAACTTAAGCGGAATAATTTGAATATCGGTTGTTTGTTTTTTTAAAATTTTTCCGACATTAAGTTTGTAATTATCAAAAGAAACCGGTTCATTTATAAACGGAAGTAACATAATATCGGTATTTTCAAAAATTTTAAAATTATCATTTAGCAGTTTGTCCGAGGTAACTAAAATAATATTGTCATATATCGGATAAAGATACTCAAAAAAATAATTAAGATTTTTATTTAGAATTATGTCATAATTTTTTATGCACAAAATTTCTTGAGAACCGTTTAAATATGTTTGCAGCATTTGTTTGTTTATATTTTCAATTAAACCCAAAACATAATCAATATATTTTATTTTTTCCGTTCCGTATAATTTCCATACAACATCACAACTTGTCCCACGCAAATCAATAAGAATTGTTTTTTTATTTCGGTAGGAAAAAATTTTCATTAAACCGTTTAACAGTGTATTTAAATAAACGGAATTATCTGCCTGAATTACTGAGATAAATCTTGAATTTTGCATAATTATTTTGAATATTTGCTTAATATTTCAAGTGCTTCTTTTTGATTTTGCTGCATTTGTTTTAATGTTTTATTGTCAATAGTTTCATGCTTTGTAATTTTTTGCGAAGCATCGTGTACAATATCTTGCATTTTAACCGGATTTGTGTTTTCAATATTTAAATCTGCCGTTGGTCTTAAAACTATTTTTAAAGATGATTTTTCCTGTGCAAAGAAAATTATTTGTGCTTCTTTTAAAGAAACAGCCATTGTAACGGGAACCGTAACGGAAACATTTTCTTGTTTTGTGTCAGTTCTTCCTATAACTTCGTTATCTACGGCAAGGACCAATAAATTTTGAGCTATTACACATGATGCTTCAACAAAAGTTTGGTTCTTACTTTCATATTCCATAACGGAAATTAAATCAACTCTGCTTCCCGGTTTTATAATACCTAAAACTTCATCACTGTTAAAAATTAATGTAATTGCTCTGTTACCCGAAGGTATTGAATTTGATATTCCGGAATCCGAATTTGCCGACAATATTTTTGTTGAAGTTATTTGTTCCCCCTGTTCAAAAGAAACAATTGCTATACATGAAGGTTTATCGTTATCATAAAATGCCTCAATACTTGATATATACTGCGGTTGTGCATATTCTTTTGGAACAAGTTTTTCTTTCAGCATTGAAGAATCTATTATACTTCCCTGTTCTATTTTAGTATTTGCAACGATAACTTTTACGGGTTCAGACATTTTTCTGTTTTTTTGTTCAATGTCATATAAATACAAACTTATAAAAAGTGCAGCTAAAACGGCAAAAACAAATGCAATAATAAAATTTTTTTGCATAATTGCCTCTGTTAATTATCTTGACATAGCTTCGGATTGAATTTGCTGATTTGAAGTATCAAACATTTTTTTTATATTCCCTCCAAAAAGTTTTAAACCGGCAATTACAACAATTACAACCAAAACAATAATCAAAATGTACTCAACCATTCCCTGTCCTTTTTTGTTTTTTAACAATTTAAACATTACGGTTGCCTCCTTATTTTGAAATTTTTGAATTTGCAATTCTTGCATGAATTTTGTTCGGGCATCCGCTGCCCGATAATATTTTTGATTCAACGGTTAAATCAAATGTTTTATTACCCGTAAGTTGAAATATTTTTGGCATATCATACGAGTATTTAATTCTTACCAGCGACGATTTAACGGAAATTGTTGAAATGTTCTTTAATAAGTTGCCGATATCGGAAAATATATTTACAAAATCGCTTATATCAAATTTTGTTACCGGAGCATCATTTATTTCAACGGTAATCTCTTTTAATTTATTTTTATCAAGTAACCTTCCCTTAATAAAATGATGAGTTAAATAATTTTCAATATCTTTTTTTATTTCTTGTTTGTTTAAAGGAGAATTGGCAATCATATCGGTTCCGTATCTTGAAGCCGATACCAATTGCTGCCAAGTGAGACAAATTTTGCCGAACCAAAAAACAGACACAACCAATATGCAAATTACCGGCAAAATAAAAACCGCCTCAGTAAATGCTTGTCCTTTATTGTTCATTATTATTTTTAGTTTAAAGTATATAATTTAACAATAATTTTGTTCGGTATATTATATTTTTTTTCTTAAATCTATTACTCTTTTTGCTTTCCCTTCGCTTACGGGTAAACTTCCCGCTTCAACAAATTGAACAACGGGTGTAACATCCAATTCCTGTTTTAGTTCACCGACAATTTTATTTTGCAATATTTCCAAATCTTTTAAAGTTCCTTTAAAAGTATCGTTGTTTATTTCTATTTTTATTCTTAACTTATCCATACAGTTATGTTCAAATAACTCTATTACATAATTTTTGCCGGCTTCAGGTATTGCAATAATTGTTTTTTCTATTTGTATCGGGAAAATATTTACTCCGTTTATAATCATCATATCGTCTGTTCTTGCCGTTATTCTTGCAATTCTTCTGTGTGTTCTTCCGCAGGCACACGGCTCCGATATTATTCTTGTTAAATCTTTTGTTCTGTATCGCATAAGCGGCATTGCTTGCCTTTGAAGTGTTGTTAATACCAATTCCCCTTCTTCGCCGTCGGGCAACGGCTTAAATGTTTTCGGGTCTACAATTTCGGGATAAACATAATCTTCCCAAATATGTAAATGTTTTTGGCATTGGCATTCAAAAGCAATTCCGGGTCCTGAAATTTCCGATAATCCGTAAGAATTATATGCCTTTACTCCGTATAACTCCTCTATTTTTTTTCTCATCGCTTCACTGTGCGGTTCTGCACCTATAAAAAATATTCTTAAGTGTAAATCTTTTTTTACATCAATACCCAATTCTTTAACGGTATTTGACAACCTTAAAGCATAACTCGGCAAAATATGAACAACGGTCGTTTTAAAATTTTTCATAAACCAAAGTTGTCTTTTACTGTTGCCGGGACCTACGGGTATCGTTAACATTCCAAGCCGTTCTCCGCCGTAATGAAAGCCGAGTCCGCCCGAAAAAAGTCCGTAACCCATTGTGTTTTGAAAGATATCGGTATTTCTTGCACCTGCACAATACATTGACCTTGCCGAAATATTTGCCCAGTTTGCAATATCGGCTGCCGTATGAAAAACTACCGTAGGATTACCTGTTGTTCCGGACGAAGAATGTAACCTTATAACATTTTTTAAATCGGTAGCCAAACATCCGTAAGGAAAACTGTCTCTTAAATCCTGTTTGGTTGTGAAAGGTAATTTTTCTACTTCTTCAAGTGATTTTAATTTGTCTATGCGGGCTAATTTATCTTTGTAAAATGAGGAGTTTTTTGCAAGTGCTATTTGTTTGTTAATACAATCCAACTGAAACTGTCTTAACTGATTTCTGTCCATCAATTCGATATCTTTTTGCCAAAACATAAAAATACCTTCTTTGTTTGTTAGATTTTTTATATAATGTAATGTGATAATTGGTATTATAGCAAATAATTAAGGAAAAACTGAAATGAAAATAGGTATTGTTTATAATAATTCAAAAAAAGAAACCGAAAAATTTAATATTCAACTTTCAAAATGGCTTAAAAATAAAGGTTGCAAAACAATACAGTTAAAACATTCCTGTTCAAGAAATCCTAATGTTGATTTTGTTATTTCACTTGGCGGTGACGGAACGATACTCAGAACAAGCAGGATGGTTGCAAAATATTCAATTCCCGTTTTAGGTGTAAACCTTGGAACTCTCGGTTTTTTAACCGACTGCGATACAAAAACCGTTTATGAACAATTGGAAAATATTTTAAAAAATAAATTTACTTGTGAAGAAAGAATGATGCTTTCAGTAGAACTTCAGACGGAAAAAAAATTAATAAAAACTACCGCATTAAACGATTGTGTAATAAGATCCGTTTACAACGGTCGGCTTGCCTCGATAGATGCTTTTTTAAACGGTAAGTTTTTATGTAATTATAAAGGAGACGGAATTGTTATTGCAACACCTACCGGTTCTACCGCTTACAGTTTGGCAATTAACGGACCGATAGTTTATCCTACACTTTCTTTAATTATAATAAATCCTATTTCTTCACATAAATTAAGTCATCGTCCCGTTATAATACCTGCGGATAACACAATAGAATTTGATTGCGCAAAAGAAGCAAAGCAAACCGAACTTGTTGTGTGTACCGACGGGCAGGCAAACTATATTTTAAAAAAAGGTCATAAAGTTAAAATAAAAATGTATCAAAATCCTGCAAAATTTATAAAACATATTCCTTACTTTGAAACATTAAAAAATAAACTTAATTGGGGTGTTTAATTTATATGAAACAGGAAATATCGTCGGGTGCTGTTGTTTATAAAAAAGAAAACAACGAATATTTTTTTCTTTTGGTATATTCTGTCAGAAATAAAGAATGGAGTTTTCCGAAAGGACATATTGAAAAAGGTGAAACCGAACTTGAAGCTGCCAAAAGAGAAATTTTTGAAGAAACGGGAATAAAGGATTTAAAATTTATTGATAATTTTAAATTTACCGATTATTATTTAATAAAAGGTACATTACCTGAAACAAAAGGTGAAACGGTTACAAAAAAAGTTGTATATTATTTGTGCTATACAAGCAGTAATTGCATTAACCCGGATGATAATGAAATCGGTAACTGTAAATGGTTTAATTTCAGCCAAGCACTTAAAATATTAAAATTTGAAAATCAACATAACTTATTAAAACAAGCAAAATCTTTTTTAATTTAAATTTTAAATTGTTTTTACGATTTTATTTTTTTGTTTATTGCTTTATTTTGTTTATATCTTTGCTGTGTTCCGTCAAACGATTAATTTGTTCCCCGGCTTTTTTTTGTTCGTTAAATGTGGCATTGCCTCCTACACATCCTCCCGAACAGCACATAACTTCTATAAGGTTGCAGTCATCGTCGGTTTTGTTATTTCTGACAAAATGTTTTAACTTCAAAACGGATTCTTTATCTAATCCGTTAACGGAATATGTTTTTGTTTTTTTAAACAGATTTATGTTAAACATTTTTCCGTTTAGTGCATTAACGGAAATTTTGTTTGTAATATCGGGAAGAGCTGTCGACAGTGCTTCGGCTACACCTCCGGTTATACCGAAACGCCTGCCTTGTTTAGAACTTTCGGTATCAAATTTTGTTTCTTGACATTTGTCAGGTTTAATATTTTTTGTTTCAAACAAAGCGGCAAGTTCCTCAAAATTCATAACAAAGTCTATATTTTTATCTTCAAAACATTCTGCTTTTTTTGCTACACATGGACTTATAAAAACGGTAACGGCATCGGGAAATTTATTTTTTATAAATTCCGCAGTATAATAAAGAGGTGTTTTTGTATCCGAAACAAAAGGTTTTATTTCCGGAAAATGTTTTTTAACAAGCTGATTATATCCCG
>NZ_CACWEU010000050.1:0-5488 GCF_902760015.1 Candidatus Ruminimicrobium bovinum | reverse complement strand
CATTACTTGTTTATCATTATTATTTATCATTGTTTATCACCACTGCTTATTTTTATATTTTTATGTTGAAATTTTATATTATTTATTTTTATTTGTCAACTATTTTATTTTAATATTAAAATTTTATTTTATTTGTTAAATTTAGTTTGTTTTTATTTAAAAATATATTTTATTATTATTTTCATTATTTATTTTACTTGATTTTGTTATTGTTTACTAATGGTTATTAAAAATTGCTAAGCAATTTTTTTGGTTATTGGGTTATGGGGTTATAGGGTTAACGACAACGGCAAAACTTTTAAAAATTTCTTTTGAAGCACGACTTGTCGCCGCTTATGAGTGAAGAAATTTTTAGAGTAAAGAACTATAAATTTTATAAAGTTCTTTAGTGCGATATGCAGAGAAATTTTTGATTACATTAGGTCGTTCAAAAATTTAGAGTTATCGCACGGCTTTAAAAATTTCAAACGAATGGCGACACTAAGTGCAAAAAAGAGAATTTTTTAAAACGAAACGACATAGATTGCCACGCCGATTTCATCGGCTCGCAATGACATTAACTACAGCTGAGGAGCTGAGGACTGTATTTATAACTCTAAGCTCTAAACTATCACCTATAACCTAAAATTCACAAAGTGAATTTTATAAAAGGTCGGTGGGGTTCAGTTCCAAATTGATATATGTTTGTGCAGGGAGTTTTATATTGATAAGTTCTTTAAGCAACGGACGGATTTGTTCATTTTGTCCTTTTAAAATTATTTGCCATCTGTAACTTCCGTTAAGTTTTGCAATATAATTTTGACAAGGACCAAGCAGAGATATTTGATAATTTAATTTTAATATTTTATTTTCCAAAATTTCATATATCGACTGTGCAACTTCCTGTGCTTTCTTATCTTGTTTATTCCTAACGGTTACTTTTGCCATATCACAAAACGGAGGATATTGTAATTGTTTACGAAAATCCATTTCCTGCTCGTAAAAATTTTTATAAGAATAATTTTGTGCATTTACCAAAGCATAATTTTGCGCAAAATTTGTTTGCACCAAAACTTTTCCTTTAATATCCGCCCTGCCGCAACGACCTGCAACCTGTGTAATAAGTTGAAAAGTTCTCTCCGACGACGAAAAATCCGGCAGATACAAAGATGTGTCGGCATCCACAACACATACAAGTGATACCCTTGAAAAATCAAAACCTTTTGCCACCATTTGCGTACCGAGCAAAATATCGTATTCTTCGTTTTTAACACCTTCATAAACTTTACGATAAACATCTTTACTTGTTGCAGTGTCTGCATCAAGCCGAAAAATTTTTGAAAAAGGAAAAAGTTTTTTTAATTCTTCTTCAACCCGTTGAGTACCTACCCCGAAAATACGGAAATTTTTTCCCCCGCATTTTTGACATTTAACCGGGAATTTTATTTCTTTACCGCAATAGTGACATTTTAAAACTTCCGGATATTTATGATAAACCATTGATACGGAGCAATTCGGGCATTGATAAACCGCATCGCAATTTTGACACATAAGTGTTGAAGAAAATCCTCTCCTGTTTAAAAAGATAATAACCTGTTCTCTTCTTGCAAGTGCCTGTTTTATTGCGGAAATAACTTTTTTTGAAAGAACGGAATTTTTTAAATTAACATTTTTTAACGAAACCATTTCTATTTTCGGAAGAGGTTTTGAATCTATCCTTTCGGGCAGTTCCAATAATTTAAAACTTCCGTCAATACATTTTTTATAAGTATCAAGTGCAGGTGTTGCCGAGCCGAAAACACAAACGGCATTATTATATTTTGCACGCCATAATGCAATTTCTTTTGCACAGTAACAGGGTTTATTATTTTGTTTATATGTTGTTTCATGTTCTTCGTCAATAATAATTAAGCCCAAATTTTCAAAAGGTAAAAAAATTGCAGACCTTGCACCTATAACAATTTTTATTTCTCCTTTTTGTATTGAGTCAAAAATTTTATATTTTTTAATCAAAGAAACTTCACTGTGCCAAAGTGCAAAAATATTACCGAATCTTTTTTTTATTATTTTGATAAATTGAGGTGTCAGTGCAATTTCGGGAAGTAAAAAAATTGCGGTTTTGTTTTGTTCCAAAACTTTTTGAATACTTCTTAAATAAATTTCGGTTTTACCCGAACCCGTAACACCGTGCAGTAAAAAATTTATATTTTGTTGTTTATCTATTGCAAGAAAAATTTCATCAAGTGCATTTTGTTGATACTTTGTAACTTTAAAAACAGGATTTTCTTTTTTTGTAATTTCTTTTTTCGGTTTTTCTTTTCTTTTTGGAACTTTTAAAGAAACCGGAACTATTACCGACAATGCTTCGCCCGTTGAGCACAAATATGTTTGGGAAAGCCAAGCTGCCATTTTATTCATTTCATCGGTAATAACAGGTTCCTTATCAAGAACTTCAATAATTTCTTTTAATTGTTTTTGATTTTGTTGAATAGAATTTTCTTTAACGGCAATACAGTAACCCGTTAAAGTTCTGTTACCGAAAGAAGCTTTTACCCTTCTGTTAATACATTGTTCCGTTTTTAAATTTTCGGGAATTTGATATGAAAAACTTTTATTCAAAGGAATTGGAAAAACAATTTCTGCAATATTCATATTATTTTGTTTTCAAAAAAGCCATAACCTGTTTCATATCGGACCAAACATCTTTTTTTAAGTTAGGGTTTCTAAGAAGTGCCGCCGGATGATATGTAGGCATAAGTTTTATACCGTTATATTCGGTGAACTTCCCCCTTAACGAACTGATAACTTCTTCGGTATTTAATAATGCTCTTGTAGAAGATGCACCTAAAGTAATAATTACACGAGGAGATATTATTTCTATTTGTTTATCCAAATAAGGTTTGCAAGTTTGCATTTCCTGTTGTGTGGGCGGTCTGTCGTTATTTTTAAGTTCGGGATTTGACGAATCTTTCATCGGATGGCATTTAACTATATTGGCAATATATACAGTGCTTCTTTTATACCCCATTGCTTCTATTATTTTATCAAGCAACATTCCCGCTCTGCCTATAAAAGGTTCGCCTTTGTGGTCTTCTTGAAAACCGGGACCTTCCCCTATAAACATAATATCGGCATAAGGGTCACCCACACCGAATACAAAATTTAATTTTGTTTTACCTAACGGACATTTGTTGCAATTACAAATTTGTTGTCTGAACTCTTCCAACTTTTGTTGTGAGTTTTTTAAATGTTCGGTTGTTTTTTTTATTTCGGATATTTTATCAATTTTTTTCATTTGTCGTTCCGGTTCAAAAATACCGATTTCTTCTTCATCCCAATTTGAATATTCTTCAATTGATGTTTTTGCAAGTTTAACAATTTCGGTATAATTTAATTGCTTCATTTATAATCTCTTTTGCTATATTATTTTTTGTTGCGGAATTTAATTTTTTAATATCACCGTTTTTAAAAATAAAAACAGGTTTTGAAAATTTTGAACCTATGGTTTCAGTAGGATTTGCAACTATCATATCAAGTTTTTTACCGTTCAATTTATCTTTTGCATAATTTAATAAATTTTTACTTTCCAAAGCAAAACCTATTACGGTTTGTTTTTCCGTTTTATGTTTTGCAACATAATTTATTATATCAACGGTTTTTTTTAATTTTAAATTTAAAATTTTATCCGTCTTTTTTATTTTGTTTTTTTGTATTGTTACCGGTGTATAGTCGGCAACGGCGGCTACACCTATAAAAACATCGGCATATTTTAAATTAGCTTTAACGGCTTTAAACATTTGTGCCGTTGTAACCACATCAACAATTTTACATTTTTTGTTTTTTATTTCAATATTACAAGGTCCTTTAACGGCAATAACATTACAACCTTTTTTTAAAGCTTGCTTTATTATTTCCCGCCCCATTTTACCCGATGATGCATTTGATATAAAACGAACAGGGTCAATATATTCTCTGGTCGGTCCTAATGTAATTAATACTGTTGTCATTGCCGTTTTCAGCTTTTAAGCACTTCAGCTATTTTATTTAAAATTGTTTCATTGTCGGCAAGGCAACCGTCACCAACAACACCGCAGGCAAGAAGCCCCGGTTGCGAGTCAACAATTTCGTAGCCGAAATCTTTTAAAATTTTTATGTTGTCTTCTACGGCTTTATGATGATACATATTGTGGTTCATTGCCGGGCATACAATAATTTTTGCTTTAGTTGCAATTACGGTGGATGTTACCAAATTATCGGCAAAACCGTTTGCAAGTTTTGCTATCGTATTTGCCGTTGCAGGCACTATAACATAAACATCTGCTTTTTGGGCAAGAGAAATATGTTCTATTTCAAAATAAGAGCTGTCAAACATATCACAACAAACTTTGTTTTTTGAAAGAGATTGAAAAGTTAAAGGTGTAACAAATTTTGTTGCGGCTTCGGTCATTACACAAGTAACGTTTGCACCGAGTTTTATTAAACTTCTAACCAAATCGCAAACTTTATAAACTGCAATTCCGCCGCAAATACCTAAAACTATATTTTTATTTTGAAGCAGGTTCTGCTGCTGCTGTTGCATTTGCATCCTCTTGTTGTTTGGCTTTTTTAGCTTTCTTCTCTTGTCTTAATTTTTCTATCTGTTCGTAAGTCATATTATTTTCCAAAACTTCTCTTAATACTTTGTTAAGAAGCAATGTTTGCGGTAAGTGGGCATAACCTTCTTCATCTTTTTTTACTTTGATAAGCTCAATTGCATTACGAACAACATCATACTTACCGAGTTTTGTTTCAAAAAACATTTCATCCAAAGATTTTTCTGTCATTTTTTTCTCCATATTACTTTATTTCTTTTTGTTGATAATCTGCTGCAATTTATTATATTTTCAACCTGTTTTATACTTTCGTTTAATTTATCGTTTATTACAAGATAATCGTATTTATCAATATAACTTATTTCTTTTTCGGCATTTTTAAGCCGTATGTTTATAACTTCTTTTGTATCTTTATTTCTTTTTATAAGACGTTGCTTCAATATTTTTAATGAAGGTGTCATGATAAATATCATAAGGGCATCTTTATACTGTTTTTTTATTTTAATTGCACCCTGAACATCTATATCAAGCAAAACATCTTTCCCTTTTGATATTATACTCTCCAGTATTTTTTTACTTGTTCCGTAATAATTATTATGAACTTTTGCCCATTCCGCAAACTGTTTTTGTTTAATCTCGTCTTTAAATTTTGCTTCGGTTACAAAAAAATATTCTTTGCCGTTTTTTTCACCTTTTCGCGGAGCCCGTGTTGTTGTTGAAATTGAATAAACTATATTCTTATTCTTTTTAACAACGGCATCGCAAATACTCGTCTTACCTGCCCCCGACGGTGCAGACATTATAATAACCATACCTTTTTGTTTGCTTTTCATAATCCTTTATTTTATATAAAAAAAAATTGCTTTGCAATTTTTTTGGGCTGAGAGTTTAGAGCTGAATGTTGAGGGTTGAAGGTT
>NZ_CACWEU010000049.1:0-4430 GCF_902760015.1 Candidatus Ruminimicrobium bovinum | reverse complement strand
TGGACTACACTTTTGTATTTTAAAATCTTATGTACCGCTTTCGCGAAAAGTACACCGCGACTTTAAAATACTTCAGTTCGTCTCAAATTATTCGTTCTTTTTTAACGATAAACAAAAATTGTTCCACATTTTTCTGCTCTTTTTATAAATTGAGACAGTAGTTGTCGTAACAATTTTTAAAATATTTAGTAGTAAATAATAACTAAATTTTGTAAAATTAGGACAAAATAAATAAATGCAATAATAAAAAATTATGGAAATAAAATCATTAGAAAATAAAATATTATGTGGAGATTCGGCAAAAGTTTTAAAGAATTTTCCAGATAATTTTGTTGATTTAGTTGTTACTTCTCCACCTTATGATCAGTTAAGAAATTATAATGGATTCTCTTTAGATTTACATTCAATAGGAGTAGAACTATTCCGTGTGTTGAAAGAAGGAGGAATAGTTGCGATGGTAATACAAGATTCTACAAAAGATTTTTGCAAATCATTAACATCGTATAGAACAATTTTGGATTGGTGTGATAATATAGGATTTAAACTTTTTGAAACCGTTATATATCATAAAAATGGGACAGAAGGCGCTTGGTGGAAAAACAGATTTAGAGTTGATCATGAATATATGCCAATATTTTTGAAAGGTAAAAAACCACAATATTTTAATAAAGAACCATTAAAAATTCCTTCAAAACATGGAGGTAAAGTAATGACAGGAAGTGGTAATCGCAGAACGGATGGAACAACATCTAAAACCGTAACTAGAAAAATAAATATAATGAAATGTAGGGGAACAGTATGGGATTATATGATGGCAGGAGATAAAAACAATTTAAAGAGAATGCATCCGGCACCATTTCCAGATAAAATACCATATGATTTTATACAATGTTTTTGCCCTAAACAAGGAATAGTTTTAGATCCCTTTATTGGTTGCGGCTCAACTGCAGTCATGGCAGATAAATTAAACAGAAAGTATATTGGAATTGATATTTCAAAAGAATATTGCGAATTGGCTAAAAAAAGATTAAGTATAGAAAATAGACAGGAGGAAATAGATGCCTTCAAATATTGAAACTTTACTTAATGATAGAAGAGAAGAAAAAATAAATTATAATGACATAATAGAAAAATATCCTTGGATAGTGGAAGAAAACCATTGTTGTGTTTTAAGTCCTGATAGTGATGGCTTTTTATGTGGTTTATTTATGTCAAAGTTTAGAAATTGGAAAATCGTTGGTTTTTATGACGATAAACTTGCTGTTATTAATAGAGAGTTCTTAAATCAAAATCCTATATTCTTAGATGGTGAAATTTTTAGAAAAGGTATTAGAAGTATGGGACATCATATGGTAATGGTGAACAAAAGAAGGAAACCTACAAATTTTGATATTGGTTTTTCAAATTGTATTCAACCTAATCTTTTAAGACAGTATGATAGAAAAGAGTTTAGATTAAAATATCCTTTAGCAACTATTCATTTGTTAGTAAGTATTTTAGCATATGCTCAAAAAGAAAATAATCCTATAGTAATATCAGAAAAAGCAATACCACCACTATTCTTTACAGATGGTGTTTTTCAAGTATTATTTTCTTATCCTGAAAATGTATTGAATTGGTTGCAGTATTTACGTATAGATGAAACATGGAATCCTTTGAAACAAATATTTGAAAATGATAGATATACTGTTTTTACTTTAATGAAAGA
This sequence comes from Candidatus Ruminimicrobium bovinum, assembly GCF_902760015.1. NCBI lineage: Bacteria > Pseudomonadati > Elusimicrobiota > Endomicrobiia > Endomicrobiales > Endomicrobiaceae > Candidatus Ruminimicrobium > Candidatus Ruminimicrobium bovinum. Next base: position 2,722 of record NZ_CACWEU010000049.1, on the reverse strand, counting down.
AATGAATTCTTTTTTTAGAAAAAGAGATCAAATAAGTGTTAGCAGAGAAAGAGGTGATAGATTACGTATTTCAAATAAAGAAGGAAATCCTGAAAATATAAATAATATTGAAATGGGAATATGTAGTATTAATTTGGAAGCTAAAGATAGAATAAATAAGTTTATTGGTTTAGTTGCATCTTTAACAGATTGGAATTTTATTTGTGATGATTGGTTGTGCTGGGAAAATTTACAATATTTTAAGTTTACTAAGGGTAGTTTTAAAGAAGATGGAAAAAATATTACTAATGCTAATTTTTCAGAGTTTATAAATAGGAATCCTTTGTCTTGGGCTATGACATCTAATGATAATATAGAATATACTATAGAAACACCTGCAAAATTTCCATTTGATATATATAAGACAAAAATATAGGGAAAGTTTTATTTTATTTTCTTCTTTCTAACACAAAATCTTAAGGTCTTAAACAACAACGACGACAAACAACGAACCGCAAAAATCTTTAAATCCTTTGGAAACAACTAATGATGTGCCAAATATTTGTTTTTGTTATTTATCGGTGTGTTTTTTAATAAAATTGTCATAAAATACCCCCATAACTTGAATTTTTATATAAAAAACTGTAGAATAACAATACTTAACAGCAAAGAAACAGAAGATAGAGAATATACTTGCCTTGAAAAAATAAAAGATAATTATCCTAAATATGTCATAACAAAAAATGATTTGTTTCAACATAGAAATGGTATAAAACATATAAACATCGTTGATTTTATAAAATTAGAAAAAATCATTTGACATTACACTTCAGGCGGCAAATATTTCGTTATAGCTTAAAATATGTAAATCTTTTGAAAGCTAAGAATAAGGGGAAATAAACAATACAAACATTTCTATTTTGTTATTATTCTTGAGAAATAAATCCTATTGAGAACAACGGTTTTTTGTCTTTAGTATTGTTGTCTATTGAATCTGCAAGAATAATTTTCTTGTTTAAAGATAATCCTTTAAATTGACTTCTGCCTTTGCTTTTACCGCCTATTTCTATTGCGATATCTTCGTTATCTTCCAAAATATAATCTGCGGTTTTCTTTCCCGTTGTTGATTTTAAATAGAATATTTTTTTGTTTAATGCCCAAAAGGTTGAAATAAAAAAATCTTCTCTCAATGCACCTATACATTCCGTAAAATCTTTATAAATTAATCTGTAAGGTAAAGCCATTAAAATTTTCGGTTCTTTTAGAACATTAGTTCCTTTCGGAAATACCCGATACACAATAAATGCTCTTTCTAATAAAGAAAGATATTGTTCGGCTTTGTATTTAGTTATTTTTAAATTGTTTGATATACTTGTATAATTTATTCCATCCACATCGGATAATGCAATAAACCTTACTAACTTTTTTATTATTTCCGTTTCATCTACGGTTATAGGTTCTATTTTAGGAATATCCTTATTTATAACGGTTTCAAGTATGTTTTTTAATAATGGTAGTACATCAGGTTCTTGTAAAGCAAAAGGCATTAAGTCGCCTTTTAAATAAGAATAAAAATATTGACTGTATTGCAAATATTTAACAGGAATTTCTTTGTTATAAATATCTTTAGAACTGATATTATCAATTTTCTTGTCGTATTTAAAGTTTATATATTCCATAAATGAAAAAGGATATAATGTTTTTAATAAAAGTCTTCTTGATAAGTCGTATTTTGATTTATACATTCCTAATGCAGTAGAACTTGTTAAAAATATTTTGATGTTTCTTGTTTCAAAAACATCGTAAAGCATTTTTAATTCTTTATCAAAGTTTTTATATGTATGAACTTCATCAAGAAAAAAAATTTTAATTTTTAAAGTTTCATTTAATTTTTTTATTATTTCAAATAAATCATCATCTATTGTATCAACAGAAATGTAGAAAGAATTTTTGTAGTAATTAGCCAATTGTTTTAAAAGAATTGTTTTACCTACACCTCTGGGACCGACAATTCCCACAAAATGTTTTCCTTTAGAATTTGTTAATTTATAAAACAAATTTCTAAATTTTGTATATTTTTTAACGGATTCTTTTGCTATTGAATCTAATTCTATAAGTTTATTTATATCCACAATAAATCTCTTAAAATATAATTTTGTAAAATTATTTTACAAAATAATATATATTTTGTCAAATATTTTTATAAAACATAATAATCTTTGTTTTTGTAATAAAATTTGTATAGCAAATAAATAGTTAAAAAACAAATAAAAAATACTTGAACTTATTTGTCTCATTTGAGACAATTAACTTAAATCTTTTAACTAATACAACAAACGCCCAATAACTTTATTTCCGAACAATTTGTAAATCTTTTGAATACACCAACGGCAGTAATAAAATTGTTATCATTTTGACAAAAATTTTATTAAATAATACAATGAAACAAAAGTGCGTATTTACGCATTTTTGTAAAGTAGACTGTTCTAAAGGAGGGTAAATGATTTTTAAAAGAGATTCTTATATTAATAAATTAATAAATAATAAAAATAATAGTTTTATCAAAGTTATTACAGGTATAAGAAGGTGCGGAAAATCTTACCTGTTATTTAATTTATATTACAACTATCTGCTATCTATAGGTGTTGATAAAAAACATATAATTGCTATTAATTTGGAAAATGACGAATATGAAAATTTATATGACAGAACTAAATTAAGAGAATATATAAAAAGTAAAATT
>NZ_CACWEU010000048.1:0-31357 GCF_902760015.1 Candidatus Ruminimicrobium bovinum | reverse complement strand
TTTTCAATAAAATGTGACGATTATTCAAAATTAAAAAACAAAATAGATACTTTGAACAATTCTTTAAATAAAAAAGACATATATATAAAAATTCTAAGAACATTTATTTGTTCCGATTCAAACTATTTAATTTTTGCTTACAGAAAAACAAGATTATCAAACAGAATAAACGAAAAACTTATAAAAGAGTTTCTTTCACAATACGGATATTCAAATTGTAAAGAATTAAACGATTATTTATATGTTTTGACAAACAAATTAATTTGTTCAAAAAAATTTCCTCACGAAATAGGGATATTTTTAGGTTATCCGTTAAATGATGTTAAAGCATTTATAAAAGAAAAAGGCAAAAATTTTGCAGCTTGCGGAGTGTGGAAGGTTTATTACAACAAAATTCATTGTGAAAAAGTTTTTTCAATATATAAAAAATGCAAAGAAATATATACAGAACTTTATAAAAACGGAAACAGTATAGAAAAACTTGCATTAGCTTCTTAAAAAAACTATGACATATTTTAAAAAATTTATATTATTAACCATATTAATATTCTTTTCTTTAAACATATTAATACCGCAAAATTTAACGGCTATGGAAATAGCACAAAATTTTGCATTAATATTTACTCAAAAAAATATTACCAATCAAATTGTTACAATTAATTCAAATTCTTTATCTGCCGGATTAATAGATTCCGATATCGTAATGTTCCTTACAGAATATTCAAAAGCATTAAGAGAAAATAATCCCGAACTTTCGGATAAACAGATAGAACAAATTATTACAACTTACCTTGAAGTATGGAAGAAAAACCATACAACAGGACAAAATACAATAAACATAAAAGAAATTGTTTTAAAAAGTAAAAAATTCAGTATAAAAGGATTATTTTACAAAATAAGAGATTTTATAAAATTAAAAATTCAACAAGCACAGGATAAAGCCAACAGTAAAGAAAAATTTCAAAAAAACATGGAATCAAATATAAAATTTTTCCCGTTCATACAATTTATGTTGGGTTTTGAATTGGCAGAATCATTCGCTATGATATATATTATAGATTCCGGTTATACGACCGCCTTTCTTACGGCTTTAATGGCATCTTTAGGAATAATATCGTTTACTTCTTCGGCAGTAACGGGTTTTATAACATCCAAAGTATCTAAAAGAACAGTTGTTCTTACCTCTCTTATAGTTCATACTTTGGGAAGTATATCTTTAGCATTGGTTCCGTATTCGGTTATATTTGTTGTTCTTTCTCAAATATTACCTACAATAGGGGTTGCCGGACTTGCCGTAAGTTTAGGACCTTTTTTCTATGCTTCAATGGAAGCCCTCGGTAAAGACAGAAAAACAATAAAAGAAAAATATAGTGCAAACGATTCTTTTTTCTCAATAGTTATGGCTTTTTCTTCATTGATAGGCGGAGCTTTGGTTGTTGTTTTTGCAAGTTTGGGAACAGGTGCCGAATTTATCGGGCAACATATAGTTGTTATGTTGGCTGCCGCAATAGACATATTTGTAACAATAGGTGCAGTTTTTAAAACACATAAAGAAGTTGTAGAAAAAACAAATGAAAACAATGACAAAGAAAAAGTTTTAAAGAAAAACAAAAAAAGAGAAAATCTTTTGAAAACCGTAAAATCTTATGTAAAAAAGATTTTTACTCCCATGAAAAAAGTTGTAAACGACAAACAAACATTTTCATTTGTTATTACAAACCTGCTTGTAAACAGTGTTTTCTTTGCAATAACGACATTATTGTTACAACCAATAATAAGTATATTAATACCAAACAATCAAATGTTGGAATTGTATCTTGCAATAATTTATTTTGCCGCAAACGGTTTGCAATCGGTTTCAAAGAAATTTGCACTGAAAATAAACCCCATACTTCAAAAACCTGTTACAAGAACGGTTTTCTTTATAGGTATGGCAATTCTTTCCGTAAATTTTTTAATAACTTCAAATCCGTTATTTTTAATAACATTATTTATTTCAATTAATTTCTTTTACGGAGTATCTTCGGTATCCGAAATTATGGACATTCATGATATTTTATCCCATAATGCAAGACCGCAATGGCTTGCTTTAAAAGCAATACTGGGAATAATTATTGCAACTATAGTTCAGTCCGTATCCGCCGCAATGTTGACGGCAAATATAACGGAAACCATGGTCGTCGGGATTATAGCGATTATCGTTACGGGAGCAGCAACTTTTATTTCGCTTGTTGCAATGGAAGGCAAAACAAACAAATTAAATGTTAAAAATATTTTAACAAGAACACTTTCATTGTCTGCTTTTTCGTCTGTCATTCCTTTTATAAACAATAACTCTCAAAAAGATTTAAACAACATTCATAACAGTATTGACTTTAAAGAAACAAAAAAACTTCTTGCTTGTGCTTAATATGATTAAATTAAATTCTCTTATAATTACATTTTTTTTTATTTTATCATTTATAAATTCAGCTTATTGCGATACGGAAAAAAATTGTTATCAATTTATAAAAAATATTCCCTCTTCGTTCGGTAAAATTTTTGAAACAAACATTAAAAACAAAGAAAATCCAGACATAATAATAATAAATGATTTACATTCTCATGTCTTTGCACAAAAAAACATATATTCAATAATAAAATATATTAAATCCGAAATTAATATTGATAAAATATTTATTGAAGGAGCACCAAAAGGCAAAGTGAATTTTTCCGCAATTACGAATATAAAAGGAGATATAAGAATTTCTCTTTTAAATAAAATGCTAAATAAAGGGCTTGTCAGCGGAACCGAATATTTTTGTTATACAACAAATACGCAATTGTACGGCATAGAAGATTCCGTTCTGTATACGGAAACTTTAAAGTTAGCATATATACTTATGCGAAATGAAAATTATTTTTTTCCGAGAATTGAAAAAGCAAAAAAAGATTTAAATAAATTGAAGAAAAATTTTTATTCCAAAGATATGTTTGAGTTTGAACATTTATTTTTTAACAGAACAAATATAGAAACTAAAAAATATTATAAACAATTACTAAACATTATAAAAAAACATTCCGTGGATATAAACAAATATCCGGAAATTTATAATTTTATAAACATTATAAATTGCGATATAAAATTGGAACCTTACAAGAAAAATTTCTCAAAAGATTTTAATTTTCTTGTTCAAAAAATGAAAAACTATGCACCTTTTAATATGTATTCAAAATTTATTAACGATTGCAAACAAAACAACATAGAAGATAACCTTATATATTGTTATAAAATTACAAACAATTTTTTAAGCCAAAAAGAAAAAGATTATTATTCTTATATAAACATATTGATTCAAAAACAGAACTTTGAAAATATTTTTGATATAAGTAAATATTTAGATGAAGAAGAAATATTTTATAATGAAATTTTAAATAATTTGTTTAAAACGGAAGAGAAAAATATTTTTTTCCTTAGTCAAATGATTTTTTTGACTGAAAATTATACAAAATTGAATATAGATTTTTATAATTTTGATAAATTTATAACAAATAAAGATAAGTTTACGGAAAAATTAAACAAAACACATTACATAAAAAACAAAGAAGAAATAATTGATATTTTAAACAATAAAGAACTCTCTGCTTATTACGGAAACAATATTAAAAGAGATATCGTTTTTTTTAACAATGTTAAAGAATTAACAAAAGAAAAAACAACAAATATTTTAGTTGTAGGCGGTTTTCATAAAGGGCTATTGAATTTGTTTAATGATACCGGCAAAAAATATATTGTAATATTTCCAAACACAAACGGTAACGATAACAATATTTACAGGCAGCTAATTCTTGATATAGGAAATTATAATTTTATATCGAAGTGACAGTAAATTATTTAAAATTGATACTATAAGGTTACAGGTTATTGTTTGGCTTACAATATTATAAGTTATTTTGTAGTTTCTTTGTTTTGTAGTTCAACCCATAACCCCATAACCTTATCACCCTATAATCTGTTTAAATTCTTCCTTTAAATTCAAAACCTATTGCTTCAACTGCTGTCTTTATTTCCTCATCGGTGGGATTACCGTCAACATAAGCAATGCCTTCACTTAAATTTACGATAACATCTTTTACGGATTTCAAATTGCTTATTACTTTTGTTACGTTATTTTTACAATGGTTACAACTCATACCGTTAATTTTAAAAGCAATTTTATTTGTAGAATTATTTTCCATAATTTCCGCCTCTTCTCTATTTTTTTTAAACAATATTGAATTTACTAAAAGAGCAAATAATATAAAGGAACAAATAACTTTAAAACAGTAAAATCCGCCATTATGATTATGTGCGGTCATAGCAAACTTGGAAACATCAAACCAACTTGCAGGTAAAAAATTATCTATAAAAAGCCCGAAACATATTGCACCTATAATAAGTGTTATCAAATAAACAATAAATGTTTTTTTGCCTAATACTTTGCCTATAACCATCATTGAAGCAATGTTTGCCGCAGGACCTGCCATAAGTAAAACAAGTGCCGTTCCCGGACTCATCCCTTTCATCATTAATGCTATTGCTATAGGTATTGAACCGGTAGCACAAACATACATCGGAATTGCAACCACAAGTATTAATAACATTGTCAGTAAAGTATTACCTTTAAATATCGTAAAAAAATTATCGGGAACAAAATAAGCAATTAACCCCGCAATAACTAAACCGAACAAAAGCATTTTGCCTATATCTTCCATCATTTCAACATAACCGTATTGAAAAACTTTTTTTATTTTTTGATTAAAAGAAAGTTTTTGGTTATCTTTATTTTTTTGAACCGAAACTTTAACATTATTTTCCTTTAAAGTAAAAATATTCGTTACAAGCCCTGCAAAAATTGAAGTAAAAAATGCTGCTACCGGACGAATAATTGCAAAAGGAAGCCCCAACAGCGAATATGTTGCAATAATCGAATCCACACCTGTTTGAGGAGTTGCTATTAAAAAAGAAATTACCGAACCTTTTGAGGCACCTTCTTTATAAAGTGCCATTGCAGTCGGTATTACACCGCAGGAACATAAAGGTAAAGGAATACCGAACAAAGTTGCATATAACACGGATACCCAATTATTTTTTGACAAATATTTTGAAAACAATTGTTGCGGAACAAGAACATGCAAAATTCCTGCAAACAAAAAACCGAGCAGTAAATAAAAAGACATCTCGTTAAATATGGAAAAAATTATTTTTATAATTTCCATTTATATTTTTCATTCCTTCATATTTTTTTGAATGGCTTTTTTAAAAGAGGCCTCTTTATCAACTTTACCTATAAAAAATATAAGTTTGGCTAAAGTTTCATCACTTATTGTATGTTCCATCCTGCATGCATCTTTTAAAGCAATATCTTTATCAACGCCTAAAATTTCCGTAAAAAACCTTAATAATATATCTTCTTTACGTTGAATATCATCTGCAATTTTCTGCCCTTCTTTTGTAAGTTCAACATAACCGTATTTTTCGTGAACAATAAGTCCTTTATCGGCAAGAACATTTAATGCAATGTTTACACTTGAATTTTTTACATTTAATTTCTTACTTATGTCTTTTACCCTTGCAATTTTATTTTCCCGGACAAGCATACCTATTGTTTCAAGATAATTTTCCAAAGATTCGGTAAGTTTTTTATTCATATTTTCTCTCTTGCTTTTAGTTTAATCTGTTAAAGTTAGTTTAATATAACAATTTTATAATATTTTGTCAAACAACAAACTATTTGCAAAATAATTATTTTTTGTTAAAATATAGGGATAAATCGGGGTGTGGCGCAGGTGGCTAGCGCACTCCCTTGGGGTGGGAGAGGTCGCTGGTTCAAATCCAGTCGCCCCGATTTTATTATAACGACAGTTTATAGGGTGATAGGGTTATTGGGTTAGAGGCAAAAAAGTATTGAAGGCAAGTCGGGGTGTAGCGCAGTTGGCTAGCGCGCTCCCTTCGGGTGGGAGAGGTCGCTGGTTCAAATCCAGTCACCCCGATTTTGTTTATTATAACAACAGCTGAAAGTGGTATTCCAACCGGTTACATAAGTTCGGCAATTATCGGATTGGAAATAAAAAAAGATTTTTCCGTCAATGAAATTTTATTATTTTTTATTTGAAGTAAATTTTCTTTTAAATACTTATACAAAATTTCTTTTTTGTTATCAAAATATTTTAGATCAACACCTTCCGTCAATCTTAAACCTAACATAACCGTTTCTTTTTGATATAATATATCGTCAATATATTCTTCTTCAATAAAACATTTTTTACCTTCATTTATTTTTTGAATATAGTCTTGTAAATCAATTGTATTTTTCGTTCTATGTCTTTTATAATAAGAACAGGCACTTACACCCAAACCTATGTATTCTTTATTTTTCCAATATAAGCAATTATGTTTTGAAAATTTATTATCTTTTGCCCAATTTGAAATTTCATAATGAATAAAATTATTTTTATTTAAAACCGAACATGCCGTTTCATACATTTGTCGTTGTAAGTTTGTATCAACAATTTTATTCTGTTCATAAAAAACTGTATTTTCCTCTATTGTCAAAGGATATAATGAAATATGTTCGGGGTTTAATTCTATTATTTTCTTTAAAGTTTTTTTCCAATCAAGAATTGACTGTTTTTCAATCCCATACATTAAATCAATATTTATATTAGTAAAACCTGTTTTTCTTGCATTGTTATAAACTTCCAAAAACTTATTAAAATTATGCAATCTTCCTAATTCTTCAAGATATTTATCATAAATTGATTGCAAACCTAAACTTAATCTTGATACATTTAAATCAAATAAAAGGTTTAATTTTTCATCATTTGCGGATTCCGGATTTAATTCCACGGTAAATTCTTCAAGGTTAGAAATATCAAATATTTGTTTTATGGATTTTACTAAATAATTTAATTGTTTTACGGTTAAAATTGACGGAGTTCCGCCACCTATATAAATTGTTGATATTTTTTCATTAAGGTAAAAAGATGCCTCTTTTATTAAAGAGTCAATATACGAATCTGTAATTTTTCCTGTTTCCGCAAAAGAAATAAAATCACAATAAAAGCATTTCTTTTTACAAAAAGGTATATGGATATATAAACCTAACATTTATTGTTTTTTCTTTCCTCCGCCAAATCGTATTCTTTGTTCCAACATTATTTTATTTTCCGGTTCATAGTCGGAATTATTTGATTGCAGTCCGTAACTGCCTTTCAAAAAAAGCGAATTACTTAAACGAACCGACATTTCCAATGAATGTTTTAAATCTATTTCTTCCTGTACCTGATCAAATGTTACCGAATACCCTACCTGCAACAAACGATTCAAATTTTTTTCCGCGGAATATTTCATACCGTATAATAGGTCCGCCATTTTTGTAGGTTTATTTGGATCTACTTGCAAAGTATCCTGATTGACAAAACCTAAGCGAATATTGTCAACAATACCAGTTTTTTTTAAAATTGTGTTTGCCAAAGGCACAGCAACGTTCGAACCGAACATACGAACAATTTGTTGTTTTACCATAAAATCCGTATTTGTATCATTTCCGGTTGAACTTGTGGGGTCTGTTTTTGTAACTTTGTAAAGAACTTTATCCGAAGAAAGAGTAGGGTCATTTTTTGATACGAACCTTGTTTTTAAATCGTCAATACTTGACCTTGATACATAAACTTTTACAATATCGGGAACACTGTCCCCGGCGGTATAAACTTCGGTTTCTGCTTCACATGTTACAAAAATTTTATTATTAATAATTTCTATTTTAGAATCAATAATACTTAAATCGTTACCCATATAAAAAACTTTTCCGTCATTTGATTGTAAAATTCCGTTTGCAACTATATTATCAAGCGGACCTTTAAGATTTACCTGCCCGTTTAAATTTGCATCACTGAAACTGTTTTCAAACCTTGTATTGCTTGCAGTCTTTAAATTTATATCTATGTAACAATTTTCAAATAATTCATCAAAATCTATATCATCATCTTTTTTTATAAAATCAGGCGCGGGATAAGAAAACCTTGTATTTTCAAGTTCCACCCAACCGGTTATTTTAATATCATCATTTTTCCCTTTTATTTGAAAATCAAAAGAAGGAACACCTTTTGAATAATTGGTAAAAGTATCGGTTTTTTCTATTTTAAATATGCCCGATGTTACTATCGGCAATTCCTTTATAAATACAGGGATACCTTTTTTTGACGTAAAAACGGATAAATCATAAAAGTAAGGATTTATTCCTCTGAAACGAACGGAACCTTCAACGTTTAATTTCCCGGAACCCACATTTGCAACAAATTCTTCAATATTAACCAAACTGTCATCCCAAACAAGTTTTGTATTTAATTTTTTTATTTTATTTATATAATTTTTTGCCGTTATATTTGATGCGGTTAATAAAAGTTCACCGGTATTTTTAATATTTTTTCTTATTCCCATTAAAGTTCCTTTTAATCTTAAACTTCCGTTTTTAACCGTGATAGTATTGTTTGTAAGCTCTTTTATCATCGCCAATTTATCATCCGTTAATTCATATTTGACATTTACTGGACTTTCCATCATCTGCTTTTTTAATGATGAATCAATCCAAAAAGGAAAACTGCCTGTTATATCCGCTTTGTATTCACCTTTTTTACTTATATTGAACTCATTTATGGTAAGCATATTATTTTCAACTTTTATGTCAATATTTGCACTGTCATAAGGCACTTCCGTTATCGTTCCGTTTTTCGATTTTAAAGAGCATGTAATATTAGGGTTTAAAAACGAACCGTGAGCATTCAATTTAAAATCCACATTTCCGTCAACATCAAAAGGTAAATCAAATAACCTTGACATTGTAGCCGAATCAAGCATGTTCCATTTAATGTTTATATTCATATTTTCTTTGCTTGTGCTGCCGTCAAAATTACAACTTTGATTATTATGAGATATTGTTAAATTATCAAAAATTAATTTAGGATAGTTCGTAAAATCAATACCGCCGGTAATTTGTAATTTGCAGTCACTTTTTGTTTGTAAAATTATTTTTTTATTTTCAATAATATAATCAAACGGAAGCGAATCTATTTTTTCTCTGTTTATCCACATATTATTTATCTCGATATTTCCCTTATATGTTGAACCGCCGAATTTTTGTTTCATATTACCGTTAAAAATAATATTTCCGAATATATCAAAATTTACAATATGTAAATTTATAAAATTAAATTTTGAGGAATAATCACCTGTTTTTGTATTAAATTGTCCGCTAAGATTTATTTCACTGTCAGCTAATTTCACATCGGCTTTATTTACTATAATATCATCATTTTCAAATTGAACCTGCGAATTGAATTTATTTAATTTTATATCTTTAAAATAAATAACATCACTTATACAATTGACTAAAATTTTAGGTTCATAAACGGTTCCCATAACAGTTCCTTCCCCGTTAAAAACACCTCTTACGGGAGTTCTAAACATCATATAATTATTGATAACCGTTTCATTTAAATTTGAAAATTTTACAATAAGATTTAATTTTTCTTTATCAGTTGTTCCTTCCAAATTAATATCGGCTTTATCCATTAATATTTTTGTTTTTATCTTTCCTTTATGATTTTTATACGTCGTTTTATTGTTTAAATAAAATTTTACTTTTGAAAATAGACCGTTTTTTATTTCGGCATTAATATCAAACTCGGGATTAAATATATTGTTTTTAATATCTAAATCCGCAAATAATAAACCTTTAAATTTTTTATGATGTTTCGACAAATCGGCTTTTGAAAATTTAATTTTTGAATTTATTACTTTATCTTTAAACATATATGTCAAATATCCGGATAAACCGTTATTATTATTAAAACTTTTTAATTGAATTTGCTGCAAAGACAATCCCATATCGGCAACAAAATCATCAAAATTCATATTATTGATTGTAGTTTTAGGAATTGACAATATTCCGAATATTTCTTTTTTGTATTTTCCTACTTTTCCGTTAAAATTTATTGTTGAATTTATATTAAAAGATTTAAATTTAAAATTTTTTACTTCACAGTTTAAATAAGAAGGACTTTCTTCCTTGTCAAAAACTATCGAACTTTTTAAAGTTAATTCCATTTTGTTACCGATAAAATCAAACTCATAAATATCAATCATTGTAGGAGAAATATCAGCCCTTATATTTGCTTTTTTAAAGTTATTATCGTATAACATTCCGTCTCTTACCGTCATTTTAATTTGAGATAATTTATTTTCATAACGTTTTATATACCCGGTTGCATATCCTGAAAGGTCAAAATCGGATTTCATAATTTTTAAAACAGTTCTTACATCTATATCATCAAAAGAAAAATCCAAATTTTTTATATCACCTAAGGAATAATTTCCGTTCAACACTATTTTTTTATCGGAAGTATCTATATTAAAACTCCAATCGGAATTATTTCTGATAATATTTCCGATAAATGTAGTATTGCGAACAGACGAAGAATTTAAATTGTTTAATTTAAAATTTATATTTCCGTCGTGTTCGTTAATATCGCCTTCAACGGATAAACTGCCGGTAACACGTTTGTATGTAGACACAATAGGCAATCTGTTTATATCGCAGTTTTTTAAATTTATTTTTATTTTTTTTGTTATATAGTTACCAAAAAGTGTAGTTATTTTTTGTTGTTTATTATAAATATCGGACTTAAAATCACCATCATTATTTACAACCGTTAATATATTACTTCCGTCAATATCAAATATCGTATTTATCTCTGTTTTTTCTTTTCCTTTATAAGTTTTAAAAGAAACGGTTCCTATCTTTTTATTAAGAACAACCGTATTATTTGATAATATTAAAGAATTAATAATTCCGTCTTTTTTCTCTGCCGAAAAAGATAAATTTGACGTAATTATATTACTGTTTTTTAAAAACAGTTTACCTTTTGCCGTCCAAAAATCAAAATTTAAATTTTTTGCTTTAAAAACACAATTTATATTTTCCCCTTCCGTTAGAATTTGTATTCCGTTATCGTTATTTTGTATTTTTATATCCGCATCTCCCAAATTAACAATTGACATAAAGATTTTTTTTGCCTGAACGTTGAAATCAAATTTATTTGTATCAAAAAAATATGTTCCGGCAACAATCATTTCGGTTTTAATTGTTCCGTTTACATCTATAACCATATCCGTTTTTAAATCGTCAATTTCACTATAAATATTACCGGTTATATTAAATTTTAAATTTTTATAATTTGCTTTTGTATTTAATTTTATTTCCGAACCGAATTTTACCGCGGTATCGGTTAATTGCAATTTTTGTTTATCATAAAATATTTTTATATTTCGGGCGGAAATTTTAAAATTTAATCTTTGAAATGCATATCTGATAATTTTTGAAACGGAAAAATTTTGTTGATTGGCGGGAACCTGTGTATTCTTATTTGATATATTGTTATAAAATATTAAATTACAATTATCAATATCAACATTCATTAAACATGTAAAAAAATTATGATAATTTTGCAAAAGCTTTATAAAAGATATATTAAATACAACTTTATCAAAGGATAATTTTTTATCGTAAGTAAAATCATGGATGGCAATTTTTAGCGGAAATTCCAACGAAATATCTTTAAAATAACACTTGTTATTCGTAAGATAACTTAAGTTATTCTGCAGGTAAGGGATGATAAAAACACCCCTTACGCTGTAGATACCGAAAATCAAACCTACAAAAACAACTAAACTTATTAAAAGTTTTATTTTTTTCACATTATGTAATGTAAAAACTTATTTGCTTTTTTTTATGGGAACACCGGTAGATCTTGTTAATATTTTAAATTCTTTTAAAAGTTTTGCGAAAACTTTACCGGGTTTACCGTCACCTATAACTCTTCCGTCAACTTTTACAACAGGTATTGCTTCCGCTGCAGTTCCGGTTAAAAAGCATTCGTCGGCCGTATACAAATCATAAGGTGCTATTAAAACTTCTCTTACATCCAATTTTAATTTATTTTTTAAAAGTTCTATTGATGTATTTCTTGTAACACCTTTTAAAGCACCTGCAGTAGCCGGTGGTGTACATACTATACCATTTTTAATTATAAAAATATTATCTCCGCTGCATTCTACAACATATCCTTCTCTGTTAAGCATTATTGCTTCCAAAACTCCGGCTCTTTTTGCTTCCATTTTAGCCATTATGTTATTTAAATAATTTAATGATTTTATGTTAGGGCTTAATGCATCCGGTGCATTTCTTCTTGTAGAAACGGTAATAACTTCAAGCCCGTTTTTATACAACGTATCAGGATATAATGAAATTTTATCGGCAATAATAAATACCGTAGGTTTTGCACAATTTGCAGGATCCAAGCCCAAATCACCCGTGCCTCTTGTTACAACAAGTCTTATATATGCATCGTTTAATTTATTTACAGCCAAAGTTGAAAGCAATGCTTTTGTCATTTCGGCTTTTGTCATACCTATTTCAAGAGCAATTGCTTTTGCACTGTCATAAAGTCTGTCTATATGTTCTTTACATCTGAACACTCTTCCGTTATATGCTCTTATTCCTTCAAAAACTCCATCTCCGTAAAGAACTCCGTGATCAAAAACAGATACTACCGCTTCTTCTTTTTCAACAAATTTTCCGTTCAAATAAATCTTCATTTCGATCTCTCCTTAAAATATATTTATTATTATTTGATGATTTTATCATTATAAAAAAACATTGTAAAATATCATATGGAGCTAGGGGGAGTTGCACCCCCGGCCTCTTGTATGCGATGCAAGCGCTCTGCTAACTGAGCTATAGCCCCACGAAACAATAATGTATAGTTTATATAATTAATGTATTTTTCGCAAAGCGAAAAACGATATTTATCAAAAATGTTTCGCTTTTTTACCGACATTATATTTTACATTACCCCTTGCACTTTTGACAATTTTTGCCGTTCCAACAAAAAGTACATAAATTTTCTTCCGGCAAACCTATCGCCTGAACCATATCTTCAAGAGTTTGATATTTTAAAGAAGTAATGTTCAAATATTTTCTTATCCATTCTATCATTTTTGCATATTTTTCGGAAGTGTGATCAAGATACTCGGAAACATCTTCAATATCTTTACCTTCAATTTCTTTTATTGCTCTTCTTGTTATAAGCTCGCTGTTTGTCCTTGTCGAATTACAATATGAACACGGAAACATCAAAGGCGGGCATGCCGGACGAACATGAATTTCTTTTGCACCGCAATTCCAAATTTTTTCAACGGTAAAGTTTTTTAATTGCGTTCCCCTTACAATTGAATCTTCAAGAAGAATAACACTGTTTCCCTGTATAATTTCTTTTATGGCTATCAGTTTCATTTTTGCGGTTAAATTTCTTAATTTTTGTGTTCTGGGAGCATAACTTCTTCCGTAAGTCGGTGTATATTTCACAAGTGCCCTTCTGTAAGGAATGCCGGATTCTATTGCATAACCTATTGCATGCGCAAGCCCGGAATCGGGAACACCCGAAACCAAATCGGCTTTTATACCTTTATCTCTTTTGGCAAGTAACTTTCCGCTTTTTTCTCTTATAACTTCGGAATTTAAACCTTCATAATTTGAAGCCGGAAACCCCGTATATATCCACAAAAAAGTACAAATTTGTTTTGTTTTATGCCCTTTTTCCAACACTTTAATTCCGTTTTCGTTTATCAACACAATTTCACCGGAATTCAAATCCCTTATTTGTTCAAAACCTAAATTTGCAAAAGCAACCGTTTCCGAACATACGGCATAAGAATCTTCATTTTTACCGAGTATTAACGATGTCCTGCCGTAAAAATCCCTTGCGGCATAAATACCTTCTCTTGTTAAAATAAGCAAGGAACATGAACCTTTTATTTTTTTATAAACAAGTTTAATACCTTCCTGTATCGAACTGCCGCTTGCAACAATTCTTGCAACAAGTTCCGTAGTATTTACATGAGATTTTGAAAATTCGCTAAAACATATTCCTTCTTTTATCATTGAATCTGCAATTTCCTGCAAATTTTCAACTCTTCCGGATGTAACTACACAAAATTCCCCTACCCTTGATTTTATATAAATAGGTTGCTCTTCCAAATCGCTTATACAACCTATACCTTTTGTTGTTTCTATCTTTTTATCGCTTGAAAAGAATCTGTCTCTAAAATTTGCATTGCTCATTCTGTTAATATATCTTGTAAATTCATCATTTAATATTGCAATTCCACCGTATTCGGAACCCATGTGAGTATGATAATCTATTCCGTAAATCAAATTTTCGGAACAGTCCGACTTTGAAACTATACCAAATAATCCGCTCACTTTTTTTCTCCTCTAAATAAGACTATTATCTTTAAAACTGTAGTAGCCGTTATTTGTAATTATAAGATGGTCAAGCAAAACGACATCTATTGTTTTTAATGCTTTTACAACCGCCTCTGTTGCTATTATATCATTTTGTGAAGGTTTACAAGAGCCCCCGGGATGATTATGTGCAATTATTGCCGATGTTGCATTACATTTTAATGCAAGTTCGGCAATTTTTCTGGGATATATGGCGGAACGATTTACAACCCCTTTACTTACCGGCAGATGCAATAAAATTTTATTGGAAGCATTTAAAAACAATGCATATATTATTTCATCTTTTGAGAAACCTATATTTGTTTGGAAAAAAGTTAAAACATCCTGCGGAGAAGAAATTTTTTCTTTTTGCTCCATTTTAAGTTGTGCATATTTCAAAGAAAATTCATTTAAAAATTTTATAAAAACTGCAGAATGTTCTTTTATATTTTTTGTTGATGAAAGTGTTTCGATATCAGCATGTAATACCTGTTGTAAACTTCCGAATTTTTTTATAAGTTCTTTTGCCAAAGGTTTTGTATCTTTGCGAGGAATAACAAAAGTTAGAGCAAATTCCAAAATTTCGTAATCCTGCCAGTCGGAAAATTTAGTTTTTTTAAATTTTTCCTTTAATCTTTGTCTGTGTCCCAAATAATGTTTTGTTAATTCTTCTTGCATATATATTTATTTGTCATCGGAAATTTTATATCTTTTATAAAAGAAGTTTTTGTTACTTTTGTAGAAATAGGCGATTGCCTTCTTTTATATTCGCTTGAAAACAATAATTTATAAACTTTATCAAGAGTTTTTTCTTCTATGCCGGAATTTACAATTTCGGAATATGTCATATTCTTTTCCAGTATTTTTTCCAAAACATCATCCAAAATATCATATTCCGGAAGAGAATCGGAATCTTTTTGATTTTCTCTAAGTTCTGCCGTCGGCGGTCTTTTTATAATTTCAACGGGAATAACATTTGATATCGTATTTCTGTAATTTGAAAGTGCATAAACGTCTTTTTTTAACAAATCTCCTATTACCGAATACCCGCCTGTCATATCACCGTATAAAGTGCTGTAACCTACGGCATCTTCCGACTTATTACATGTGCACAAAATAAAATAACCGAATTTATTTGAAAAAGTCATTAAAACATTTCCTCTGATTCTTGCCTGTATATTTTCTTCGGTTAAATCCTTTTTTGTATCCTTAAAAACCTGAGGACATTCATTTATATAAGAATTATAAATATTATCTATGGGAACCGTTTCATATTTTATTTTTAAATTCTTGCAAAGTTTAATTGAATAATCCATAGATTCTTTTGATGTATATTTTGAAGGCATTAAAACACCCAAAACATTATCACTGCCCAAAGCATCGACGGCTATTGTTGCAACAAGTGCCGAATCAATTCCGCCGCTTACACCTAATGCAACTTTTTTAAACCCGTTTTTGGCGCAATAATCTTTTAAGCCCAAAATTAAACAATTATATATTTCTTCTTCATTATTTGTTTTTTGTTCAACATTAATATCAACTTCGGTATCGGTAATCAAAAAATCTTCTTCAAACAATTTTGCAATCTTATTAAAATTACCGTTTTTTAAAACGGAAAAGCTTCCGCCTTCATAAACATATCCGTCTTGTGCGCCTGCCATATTGATATAAAAAACATTTACGGATTTTTCTTCCGCAACTTTCTTTATAAACGTTCTTATTTGTTCAGGTTTGTTTTTATAATAATATCCGCCTGCCAATATTATAAGATTATCGGTTAATAATATATTTTTATCTTCGCAAATAAACGAAACATCCTTTATATCATCTGCTAAAATGCAATAAAATTTTTTATTTTTTATTTCAAAAACAATATTGGAAACATTATTTATTTTATTATTTTCAATAAGGAACGGAACATTTTTTTTATTTTTATCAAAAGCCGTAACTAATACCGGAATTGAACTTTTTTGTTTTATACCTTCAAGAACTTTAGCGACATCATCGTGAAAATTTTTTATTACGGAAAGACTTTCTATATTACCGCCGAATACGGCATTTTTAGGGAACAAAACAATATCTGCCGAATTTTCTTGTGCTTTAAACACATATTGTAAAATTTTATTTTTATTATTTTCCAAATTTCCTACGGTTGAGTTCAATTGAGCCAATGCAATTTTCATTAAAATACAGCCTTTTTTCTGTTTTCTTTTTTTTGTGTATTTATATGTTTCTGTTCTAAAATTTTTTCTTTCGCTCTTTTACTTCTTTTCCTTTTTTGTCTTCTTATTTTTTCTATTTCTTTTTGTTTTTTACTTTTCTCTCCAAGCATTTTTTCTTCAACAATATCCGCAAGTAACTGACGAGCTTTGTATCTGTTTAACAATTGAGTTCTGTATTTCTGGCATTTTATTTCTATGCCGGTTGGAATATGTTTTAAATAAACACATGTAGCAACTTTATTTAAATTTTGCCCTCCGTTACCGCCGGAGTGAATAAATTTTTCTATCAAATCTTCTTCTTTTATATTAAATTTAATAAATTTACTTTGAAGTTCCGTTTGTTTTGCTATACTTACACCAAAGTCTATCATAAACAAACACCCGATGATATTAAATTTTCTTTTAAATTTTTTAATCCCGTAAATTTATAAGCCGATATTCCTTCTTTTCGGGCTGCTTGTATATTTATATCAAGATCGTCCGTAAAAAAAAGTTTTTCTGGTTTTATATTATAAAAATTTATAACTTTTTGATATATTTGTTTTTCGGGTTTTCTGCAATGCATTAAATGAGAAACATGAAGTGCTTTAAAATTTTTAAAAAAATCCTCATTGTTTTGTTTTATAAAATTAAAATGTAAATCGTTAGTGTTTGACAGAAGAGAAACATTGTATTTTTTCGACAGTTCACAAATAAAATCCATTACATCTTTATTTGCCGTAAAAATATTGTTCCAAACATCACAAAATTTTTTATAATCCAATTTCAAATTTAAAAGTTTTTTTACCTGTTCATACAGTTCCGGTGAAGATATTTCACCTTTTTCATAAGCAAAAAATAATTCGTCATTTAAATGAATAAATTCGTCTGCACTGCAAAATTTTTCCGCATTCGTTGAATTTTCACGAAAAGCTTTTGCAAGTATTTCCAAATCATAATCAAAAATAACTTTTCCCAAATCAAATATTATAACTTCAACAGATGACATTTATTCCTCTTAGTTTACACAGATAGTTTACACGGTTATTTGCAGTTATGTTGTTTAAATAACGTTTTATCCCTTAATTGCGCCGGCAGCTATTCCTTTAACGATATGTTTTTGCATAAATAAATATATTATAACGATAGGAATGGTTGCTATTGTTAAACCTGCCATTAACAAAGGATAATCGGTCATGTGTGTTCCCTGGAAAACCATTAATCCCCTTTGAATAGGCATTTTTGATGTGTCTTGTAAAACAACAAGTGCCAATAAAAATTCGTTCCATATATTTAAGCACTGAATTATAACTAAAGTTGCAATAGCAGGTTTTGCAAGAGGCAAAGCTATTCTCCAATAAATACCAAACCTTGAACAACCGTCAATTAAAGCGGCTTCTTCTATTTCTTTAGGTAATTCTTCAAAAAAAGATTTTAATAAAAATAGTCCAAACGCTATACCGCCGCTTATATAGCATAACAACAAACCTGTTCTTGTGTCCAATAAATGAAGACTTTTAAGTAAAAGGTATAAAGGAACAAAAGCACCCGGAATAGGAATAAGCAATGTTGAAATTAAAAGATAAAAAAGAATATTTTTCCCCCAGAAATCAAGCCGTGCAAAACCGTAAGCGGCCATAGATGTAATAAGTACTATTGCCGCAACGCCTACTACGGTATAAATAACACTGTTTAAAAAATACATTCCGAAATCCGCCGTAAGGAAAGCATCTTTATAATTTACAAATTGCCAGGTTTCCGGCAATAACGACATATTTGTAAAAATTTCACTCTGTTTTTTTAATGATGAAGAAATCATCCAAAATACAGGAAACAAACAAGTTAAAGATACCGCTATCAATATTATGTGCGTGAGCGAATTTAAAATATTCTTTTTTAATTTAAAAAAATTCATTTTATATACCTGTTATTTATTAATTTTTTTACTTGCATATAACTGTATCATCGACACTATCAATAATACCAAACCGAATATAACCGCCATTGCAGTTGAATAACCGAATTCTCCGTTATTCATATATTGGTAAATTTTTGTTATCGGAACATCTGTATGTCCAGCAGGACCGCCCTGTGTCATTGAATATATCAAATCAAATATTTGCATTGCACCCAAAATTGTCAATATTGTAACCATTGTAAATACAGGTATTAAGGAAGGAACGGTTGTATTTATAAACTGTTGCCATTTATCCGCTCCGTCAACTTCTGCTGCCTCATATAATTCCGTAGGAATTGTTTGTAAACCGGCCAAAAGAATTATAAAACCGTAACCGAAACCTTTCCACATGTGGACAACGGCAACGGAAGATAAAGCCGTTTTAATTTCGGAAAGCCATGCAAAATCACTGAAAGAAGTAAAACCTAATGAAACAAGCCAGTTATTTAATATACCGAAATTACCGTCATATATAAACTTCCAAATTAAACCGACAACAATTCCGGAAAGAACAGGAGGCAAAAAGAATATTACTCTGTAAATATTTTCCCCTCTTATTTGTCTGTTAACAAGCAAAGCAAGCAATAATGCCAAACCGTTTTGTAAAGTTAAACAAAGCAATGTAATATATCCGGCATTTAACATTGATTTCCAATATGCAGGGTTATTAAATATAATATGTTTATATTGAGCAAAGCCCACAAAAATCATATCTTTATCAATACCGTTCCATTGATAAAAACTTAATTGGAAAGTTCTTAACAACGGATACAAATTAAAAACCAAAAACAAAATTAACGCCGGTAATATAAATACCATGTTAAAAGTTTTTTCTTTTGAGGTTGCTTTCATCATTTTGGATTACACCTACTTTTTTACTTTTTAGTTTGTCTTTCTTTTTCACCTTGAATTTCGGCAATTGCCTGTTCAGGTGTTTTTTCACCTATAACTACGGATTGTAAATTTAAGTTAATATAATTTGTAACCTGCCATGCTTCCAAAACAGGTAATGTATCAAATGTTCTGTTTACACTTTCGGAAAATTTCTTTAAAATATCCGGTAAATCCTGTGCGGCATCCTTATTTGAAGGAATATTTAAAGTTTCTTTTGCCAAAAATACTTGTTGCTCTTTTTGTGTAAACCATTTTAAGAAAGCAATTGCTTTTTCTTTTCTCGGAGACATTTCATTAACAAATAAAGAAGAACCGTCACCTCCGAAAACAAGCAACGGATATTTGGCATCCGGAAGTTCCGGAGGATACATAAGCCCGTAATTTAATGAAGGATTCATCGATTTATAAACATTAACTCCCCAAGAACCGTTTAATGCCATGGCAGCTTTTCCTATTGCAAATGTTCTTTCCGCATCTTTATTTACCATTGTAACAATTCCAGATGCAAACATTTTATTATCTTTCATTTCTTTAAATAAATTGAAAATTTCCAACCATCTTTTATCGGTATAAGGAATTTTCCCTTTAATCGTATCAATTATCCCTTCTTTACCGAATAAGCTCCATTGATAAGAAGCAGCAAAAGAACCTATAAGCCAAGCTTCACCGAAACCGCAAACAAAAGGTTGAATGCCTGCAGCTTTTAATTTTTTACCGGCTTCAATAAACTCTGCCCATGTTTTAGGAGGTTTTTCAGGATCCAAACCTGCTTTTGTAAACAAATCTTTGTTGTAATAAATCATCAATGTGCTCACATCAAGAGGAACTCCGTATATACCTGGCTTAACGTTCCATTCATTGTTATCCGTAAACATATTTTGTGTTAATGATTTTTCAAAGAATACATCTTTCCAACCGTCATTCATAGCATCGGTTAAATCTGCAATATAACCGGCATTTATGTAAGAAGCCAATTCTCTTTTATCCGCTATTGGGTTAAAAATATCCGGAAGTAATTTTCCGCTTGCGGCTGCCGTTATTTTATTTTTATAAACATCCGTCGGTGCATAAGTTTCAAAAACAACCTTAACACCTGTTTGGTCAAAATATTTTTTTGCAAGCGTTTCAAAAGCGGCTTGTCTGTCAGTCATCCAATGCCAAATTTTAACGACATCCGCATTATTATCATTACCGCTTTTCCCGGAACCGCCTTCCTGATTTTGAGAACAAGCTGCAAGAAAAGATATACAAACCGCAAGTGATAACACTATTTTAAAAAAGGATTGTTTTTTTAACATTATTTTCCCCCGTATTGAATAACAATAATTACTGATTTTAGCAAATTTTACATTTTACAGTCAATTAGAAAATTTGCAAAGCAAATTTTAGCTGATAAGCTGAGAAATTGAAGAGCTTATAGTTTAACGACAATACCGACATCTTACAGCTTAAAGTTTCAACTGATGATATGCAGTATCCGGCTCAGCTGTCAGATAGGAAAATGCAAGGTATTTTCCACATCAGCTGTCGTTATCATTTGACAGGTATTTGATATTTTTAATAGAATAGTGGGGTATGTAATATTTTAAGGAGTTCAGTTATAATGTTGACAAAATATAAAGGCAGCGAACTTTTTGTAGAAAACATATCAATTACAAAACTTGTAAAAAAATATAACACTCCGCTTTACATTTATTCTCAAACAAAAATAGAAGATAATTTTAAAGCTTACAAAGACGGGTTTAAAGGTATATCAAATATAGTATGTTATGCAATGAAAGCAAATTCAAACCACACGATATTAAAGCTTTTATCAAAACTCGGATGCGGTGCCGATATCGTTTCCGGCGGAGAACTTTATAGGGCATTAAAAGCGGGAATTAAGCCGCAAAAAATAGTTTATTCGGGAGTAGGTAAAACATCAAAGGAAATAGAATATGCTTTAAAGAGCAATATTCTAATGTTTAACGTTGAATCTTTTGAGGAATTGGAACAAATAAATAAAATTGCAGGTAAATTGAAGATAAAAGCAAAAATTTCTTTCAGAGTAAACCCTGACGTTGATGTTCATACACATAAATATATAACTACGGGCAAAAAAGGTAATAAATTCGGTATACCTTATGAAGATGCTTTTGATTTTTACATAAAAGCATCTAAAATGAAAAATATAGAAATTGCAGGGATAGACAGTCATATAGGGTCACAACTTTTGGAAGTAAAACCTTACAATATTGCTGCTTTAAGAATATCAAAATTGATAGATAAACTGGAAGAAAGCGGAATAAAAATAAAATATATCGATATCGGAGGCGGTTTGGGAATAAAATATACTTCTTCCGATAAACCGCAAACACCGGAACAATTAAAAAAAGCAGTAATGAGCATTTACTCAAAATATAAAGACAAAACAATAATTATCGAACCTGGAAGGTCTATAATAGGTGATGCAGGAATTTTAACGGGACAGGTTATTTATAAAAAAAATTCAGGAACGAAAAATTTCATTATCACCGATATTGCAATGACGGATTTGATAAGGCCGGCATTATATGAAGCTTATCATGAGATATTGCCTGTTAAAAAAACAAATAAAAAACAAATAATTGCAGATATAGTCGGGCCCGTTTGCGAATCAAGTGATTTTATTGCAAAAGACAGAAAAATTTCATCATTGGAACGGAATGATTTTATTTCCGTGGAATGTGCCGGCGCTTACGGTATATCAATGGCAAGCCAATATAATTCAAGACTTATAGGAGCGGAACTTTTGGTTAAAGGTTCAAAAGTTAAAGTAATAAGAAAAGCAGATAAAAAAGAAGATTTAATATCAAAAGAAGTAAAATAAATTTTAAGGAGAATTTATGTTTTCAGGCAGTTTTACAGCGGTAGTTACACCTTTAAAAAACAATAAAGTTGATTTTGATGCTTACAAAAGAATAATTGACATGCAGATAAAAGCAGGTATTACCGGTATTATTCCGTGCGGTTCTACCGGAGAATCGGCAACATTATCGCATAGCGAGCATGATGAAGTTATAGCAAAGGCAGTGGAATTTTCAAGCGGCAAATTAAAAGTTATTGCCGGAACAGGTTCAAATTCAACCGCAGAGGCAATAAGGTTATCAAAACATGCTCAGGAGGTAGGTTGTGACGGAGTGTTGCTTGTTGCACCATACTATAACAAACCTACTCAAAAAGGTTTATATCTTCATTACAAAGAAGTTGCAAATGCAATAAACATACCGGTAGTTCTCTATAATATACAGGGACGATCTGCAGTAAATATTGAGCCGAAAACAATAGCACAACTTGCAAAAGATTGCAAAAATATTGTTGCCGTAAAGGAAGCATCAGGTTCTCTTGATCAAATGTCTCAAATAAGGTTACTTGCTCCCGAAATGGACTTAATTTCCGGAGATGATGCTTTAACAGTTCCGATAATGGCTATCGGCGGAACGGGTGTTATTTCCGTATTATCAAACATTTGTCCTAAAGTTGTTGCCGACTTAGTTAATGCAATGTTAAAAAAAGATTTAGATAAAGCAAATGAAATTGCTTTTAAATGGTTACCTTTGGTAAAAGCAATGTTTATCGAAACAAATCCTATTCCGGTAAAAGCCGCAATGGCTATGATGGGAATATGTTCCGATGAAATGCGGCTTCCTATGTGTTCATTGTCGGATGAACATAAAGAAAGCTTAAGAAAAACATTAAAAAGTTATAACTTAATTTAACGTATAATGTAGAATGCAAAATGTATAATTTCGGTAAAAATTCACTTTGTGAATTTAGTTTATAAGTTTATTAGGTTATAGGGTTATAAGTTATTTTTTTAGTTTTTGTTTGTAACCTATAATCAAGTAACCTTATCACCTTATAACCTGTTGTTATAAATTATACATTATAAATCATACATTATACATTGAAATATAATTGGAGTATAAAATGATTAACATAATAGTTTGCGGGGCATGCGGCAGAATGGGAAGCGCCATAATAAATATGGCAAAACAAGATAAAGTTTTTAATATTATTGCAGGAACAGAAATTGATTCAAGCCCTGCAATAGGAAACAAAAATCCGTCAATAATAAAATCAAGCGATATGGAATCCGTAATAAATTCCGGTGATATAATAATAGATTTTACAATTGCTTCAAATACGATGAAAAATATAGAAATTGCACTTAAAAAGAATGCAAAACTTGTTATAGGAACAACAGGATTAACCGATGATAACAAAGAAGTTTTAAAAAAAGCATCAGAAAAAATTTCGATAGTTTTTGCACCTAATATGTCAACCGGAATAAATCTTTTACTTAACACTGTTGAAAGTATTGCAAAAAAAATTCCGGATTACGATGTGGAAATAGTTGAAATTCATCATAATAAGAAAAAAGATTCCCCCTCCGGAACAGCAATAAGACTTGCAGAAGCCGTTGCCGCAGGACATAAAAAAAGTTTAAAAGATGTAGCAATATACGGAAGGCATGGAGCACAAGCATTAAGAAAACAAGGTGAAATAGGTGTTCATGCGGTAAGATTAGGTGATGTTTGCGGCGACCATAAAGTATATTTTGCAAGCGAAGGTGAGGTAATAGAAATATCACATAAAGCAACTTCAAGGGCATGCCTTGTTGCAGGTGCGTTAAAAGCAGCAAAATGGCTTTACGATAAACCTGCAGGGCTTTACGATATGCAAAATGTCCTTGATTTATAGAATTAGGGCTGAGGAGTTTGTTTTAAAAATCGCTATGCGATTTTTAATTATAAATTATAAAATTGTAATATTAAGGGGGGTTATGAAATGAAATACGTATGCAAAGTATGCGGTTGGACAAGCCAAGACGGAGCAAAGCCGGACAAATGTCCTATATGCGGTGCACCTGCAGATAAAATTGAAGCAGTAGCAGAAGGTGAAAAAACTTATGCAACCGAACATAAAATAGGTGACGGACAAGTAGAAGATAAAGAAATTGTTGAGGGCTTAAGAGCAAATTTTAACGGAGAATGTTGTGAAGTTGGAATGTATTTGGCAATGTCAAGAGTGGCAGAAAGAGAAGGTTATCCCGAAATTGCGGATGCTTTCAAAAGATATGCTTTTGAAGAAGCCGAACATGCGGCAAAATTTGCTGAATTGTTAGGTGAAGTTGTGACAAATTCCACAAAGAAAAATCTTGAACTTAGAGCTCAGGCAGAACACGGTGCATGTGCCGGTAAAATGGAAATTGCAATAAAAGCTAAAAAACTAAATTATGATGCAATACACGATACGGTTCATGAGATGGCAAAAGACGAAGCAAGACACGGTAAAGGTTTTGACGGTTTATTGAAAAGATATTTCAAATAAAAATTTCAGCAATTTAAAAAAAATTGAGGAGAGTTCATATACATCTCCTCAATTTTTTTATTAAGATTTTTCTGCTTTTTGCAAAATTTTGTCTATTTGCAAGATATTTTCCTTCTGTAAAACTTTATCTATTTTTAAAACATTATCCTTTAATGTGTCAATGTACGAATAATTTAAAGGATAGTTGCTTATTACAATTTGTTCTATATTCAAATCTTTTGCTAATTTTTCACCGATATCCGTTCCTGTCTGTAAATTATCTATAACAACCTGAACATTATTTTTTTCTATTTTTTTTGCTATCTTTGTAATTTGTGCAGGAGATACATTTTTGGGTTTTCCGTATTCGGCTATAATATCACATCCTAACCACTGCATAAAATCGGTAAGTTTGTTATTACAAACTATTTTTTTATTATGATATTTTAAACTTGCTCTTACAGAAATTTGTGAAGCTACATGATTTACTCTATAAACATACTTAACCAAATTTTGTTCATAAAATTGTTTATTATCAGGGTCCAAATAACCGAACATTTCGGCAATTTCTTCGGCAGCCCTGATATTTATATAAGGAATCATCAAATTTCCCTCCGTTTTTAACTCCTTATATACTATTGATAAATTACCCATTTCATATTTTATACGTTTAGCCCAATCCTGCCAATAATGATATAAAATAATGTTACTTCTTAACATTCTTGTAAGAACAGCCCTGTCAAGTTCATAATTATCTGCAGATACTATGGGAGGAACTATCAAAGTTAACTCCAGTTTATCGGAACAAATTTCTTTTAACAAAGAATATAAATGTGAACTTGTTACACTTACTTTAATTTTCCTATGCGGATCAAATGCAAAAGAATTAACATTCAAACCGACAATCAAAAATAAAGCGATAATTTTAATTAAAAATTTTTTCATTGTTTGTTTTTATTCTCATTAGGTTTTTTATTTATGAATCTGTATTCAACTTCATCTTCGGCAATAACATTAAGAACAAATTTTGATTTTCTTTCCAAATAAGAAGGTTTATTCTCAAGATAATATAATCTTTTTTTATATTCGTCATTTTGTTTTGTTAAAACTTTAACATCACGATTTAACTTATAATACTCTATATAATTTTTATAAATTTTTATTGCCGTCCCGTTACAAAAAGCGAGAACAAAAAGAAATAAAATAATCAAGTATCTTAATTTTAAATATTTTTTTATTTTCATTTTAAGCTATAAAACCTCCGCCTAAAACATATTCGCCGTCGTAAAATACCGCCGATTGTCCCGGTGTTATTGACGCTTGAGGTTCATCAAACAAAACAATATCATTGCTTATTAAAGCTTGTGCAGGTTTATGTTGTCTTCTTATTTTTACGGTTGCTTTAAATTCTTTTGGATGTTTTGTTGAAATAAATTTTATATTTTCTATTTTTGCAACCCTTGAAAACACATCCTGTTTTGTTCCTACAACAACAGTATTTGTTGCGGCATCCAATTTTAATACGTATACCGGTTCCGCGGTAGTAATTCCCAAGCCGCTTCTTTGCCCTATAGTGTAGTAAATTAAACCTTTATGTTTTCCTAATTTGTTTCCGTATTTATCAACAATAAAACCCGGTAAAACTTTTTTATTAAAATCCGTAACGGTATTTTGTAAAAAGTCCTTATATGTTGTTTTAATAAAGCAAATTTCCTGACTGTCTTTTTTTGAAGCAACAGGAAGCTTTGCCTGTTGCGCAACGGTTCTTATTTCCTGCTTAGTATAATTCCCCAACGGAAATTTTATTTTAGAAAGTTGTGTTTGATTTAGTCTGTATAAAAAATACGTTTGGTCCTTTTGTAAATCCTTCGGAAGTTTTAATTTATATTCGTTATCGCCGTTTTCTATTATTGCATAATGTCCGGTTGCAAGATAATCGTATCCGGAATTTAAAGCATATTCAAGCATTAAACCGAATTTTATCAGTTCATTACAAATTATACACGGATTAGGTGTTTTTGCAGATAAATAAAAACTGCAAAAACTTTTAATAATTTTTTCCGTAAAATCTTTTTGCAAATCCAAAACATAATGTTTTATTTTTAAAATATCACAAATTGTTTTTGCATCGCAAATTGCATCATCGGAAAAAGAATGCAGCTTTAACGTTACACCTGCAACATCAAAACCCTGCTGCCGTAAAATATATGCAGCTGCCGAAGAATCTACACCGCCTGATAATGCAACCATTACTTTTGTCACTGTGTTTCCTTCTTTTTTGAAACTATTTTATTTTGTATATGGTCTTGAAAATTAGAAGAAAAATAATGTGTTCCGTTTCCTTTTGAAACAAAATATAAATTATCTGTAACAGCAGGATATAAAACGGCTTTTATTGCTTTTGCTCCGGGATTACATATCGGTGTCGGCGGAAGCCCCGAATGCCTGTATGTATTGTACGGTGACTGAAAATTTAAGTCTTCAAGCGTCAATCTTTCCTTATTTATTCCCATGGCATATAAGACCGTTGCACACGATTGCAACCTCATATTTTTTGATAATCTGTTCAAAAATATTCCGGCAATTATCGGTCTCTCGTCATCACTGACGGCTTCTCTTTCAACTATTGAAGCAAGTATTATTATATCTTTTTTTGACATATTCATTTGCTCTGCTCTGTTGTCAAAATCTTTTGTCCAAAATTTATTAAACTCATCAGTCATTATTTTAACTATCTCTTCCGGAGTCATGCTTGGCATAAGGAAATAAGTATTGGGAAACAAATATCCCTCCAAATTTTTTTTCTGTGCCAAATTTATAAACTCAATATCGGAACATACTTTATTTTCATTTAGTATTTCAGCTATCTGTTTTGTCGTCCAACCTTCAGGTATGGTTATTCTTAATTCTTTACTTTCCCCGTTTATTAATTTATTTATTATTGTTAAAGTACCATCTTTTGTATTAAACTCATATAAACCGGCCTTTAATTGTTTAGAGCAATTTTTCAGTTTAATTGTTACAATAAAAAATGTTTTTGAATAAATAATATCGGAATCTTTTAATATTTCGGAAATTTTTTTGGGAGAAGCGCCCTTCGGAATAAACACTTCAACTGTTTTATTTTCTTTAAATACTGTAAAAAATATAACGACAACAATAAAAACAAAAAAAACTGATAATGTAATTATTTTTTTAGCCATAAATCACTCAATTCTGCGGTAATATCAAATTCCGATTCGGATTTTTTATTTTTTATTTTTTTTGAATTTTCTTTTTTATCGTTTTTCAACCACAAATCACTGAGTTCTCTGCTGATAGCGGAAAAATCATCTTTTGACCTTGTTTTTATTATTGTTCTTACTTGATTTTGTTGTTTTGCTCTGTCATAAAGAAATTCCGAAACCGACATTTTTTTTACTCCGCCGCCTATTCTTCTGAAAATTCCTTTATCATTTGTTACAACAACTATATTATAAGGTTTTGATGAATTTTCAACATAGTCAACAATAACATCGTCGGCGGATTTTTGTCCTTCGCTGAAAATTGTTTTTATTCCTTTTATTGTAGTTGTCGTATATCCGTTAAACTCAAACGGATTTTGGCTTTTACAATCAAATACTACCGTTATTGAATTTTTTCCTTGAGGATTATATTTTAAAATAAAATCAATAAGTTTATTTCTGGAAGTTTCCAAACTCCCGGCACTAAACATATCACTGAATTTTATTACATTGTATCCGTCTACCAAATATTCCATATTATTTATTATTCAATAAAAGTTTAATTTTCTCTTCAAGTTTTTTTTGTTCGTTCAGAACATATTTTACGGCATCCGCCACAGGATCCGGTAATTTGGCATGTTCAAGATGATTTATTTCATCACGGGTTTGACCGATACTTACCCTTGCAGGAATGCCGACAGCCGTTGCATTTGCCGGAACATCATGAGTGACAACCGAAGCGGCACCGATTCTTGCATTATCGCCTATTGTAATTGCACCCATAACTATTGCATTTGAACCGACGATTATGTTATTGCCCAAGGTAGGATGTCTTTTTGTTTTTTCAAGGGAAGTTCCTCCGAGAACCACACCCTTATACAACAACACATCATTACCTATTTCGGTAGTTTCGCCTATAACAATTCCCATACCGTGGTCAATAAAAAACCTTCTGCCTATTTTTGCGCCTGGGTGAATTTCTATACCGGTAAAAAACCTTGTTAAATGAGATAAAAATCTTGCTATAAAATAAAATTTATGTTTCCAAAAAAAATGAGAAATTCTATGACCCCAAATTGCATGAAGTCCGGGATAGCAAAATAAAACCTCAAGTACCGACCTTGCAGCCGGATCTTTTTGAAATACCGTTGAAACATCTTCTTTTAGTAAATTAAATTTATCTCTTATACTCATAACCTTTTTATTATACAAATTTTGAATAAAATTTGCTAAAAAACAAATTGGAATTATATTGAAAACAAAAGGGAAATTTTATCGTTTGAAAAACATAAAAATATATATTTTTTATACCCAAAGAAGTTTTAATGACAGTTATATAATTTCTTTTATTGTTTGTGTATCCAATTTATTATCGGAGGAATTTATACCGTAACTTGATAAATCACTTACAATTTTTTCCAAACCTCTGTCGCCTTTAACGGTTTTTTGAAAATCGTTAAATGTTTTATTTACGGTTACTATATTGTTACTTAATTTTGCCATATTTTCAACAAAACTTGCCAATCTTATTTTAAAATTTTTAGCCATGGAAATTATTTTTTCATGGTTTTGAACTTGTCTGTGGACATCCCATAATTTTTCTATAATTTTGATTGTGTGTATCAAAGAAGTTGCCGATACTATTGCAATATCTTTTGACCATGCCGCATTGGTTAAAGAAGGATTGTGCCTTAAAGCCGCAATATAAGCTTCTTCCGGATAAACAAACATCATTGTAAAATCGGGACTTATCGTTTTTGAATTTTTATCAAATCTTTCGTAATATTTTTTACCCGATAAATCGGAAATAAAATTCTTTATTGTTTTTACATGCTCATCTAAAAACTTATTTTTGTCCGTCTCGTTTGTGCAATTACAATATTGAATATACGCATTTAACGGAACTTTTGAATCTATTACAATCCATTTATCACCTGGAAGTTTTATTTGAAAATCCGTTCTTTTATTTTGTTCCTGTTGTTGAACAAAATAATTTACATCTTTTTGTAAATTTGAATTTTCCAATATCGTTTGCAAAATAGTTTCACCGAAATCACCCTTTGCTTTTGAATCGGTTTTGAACATATCTATTAAATTTGAAGTTTGTTCTTTTAATTGATTTCCCTGATTAATTACATTTTTAAGCTCATTTTCGAGTGAACCTTTTGTTTGACTGAATTCTTTCGTTTGTTTTTGAATAGTTTCTTCAAATGATTTTATATTCTTTTCAAACGGCATAACAACATTTTTTAATTCTTCTTTATTGATTGAATTAAGTTCCGTTTTTGTCAATTTTAAAATTTCGTTTGCAACAGTTTGAAATTCCGTTTTTGAATTTGTTAAAAGAGTTTTTTGAAGTTGTTGTAAATTTTCTTTTTCTTTTTCCACATACTCTTTATCTTTGTTTATTGAAAGTTTTTCCCGTTCCAATAAATTTATTTGTTTTTGTTGTGCGGAAATTATTTCCTGATTTTTTAAAATTATCGAATCTTTTTCTTTTAAAACGAAATTTAACTGTTCCAATTTTCCCGATTCTTTTAAAAACACGGCTTCTTTTTCGGCTAAAGAATCCGCACGCAGCTGCTGAGTGACATAAAGTTTTTTTATATCAAAAAATTTTATGATAAATATTGCGGAAACGGCAACAAGAATAATAATTAAACAAACAAGAAGCCATAACATAATTAAAACCTTATAATTCGGATACGGCTTTTTTTAATTCTTCAACTTTATTTGTCTGTTCCCATTTAAAACAATTTCTTCCGAAATGTCCGTAAGAAGCCGTTTTTGTAAAAACAGGTTTCCTTAAATCCAAATACTCAATAATACCTTGCGGCGTTAAAGGAAATAATTTTCTGACAACAGGTGCTAATTTATCACCGGAAATTTTACCTGATTTGTGTGTATCAACCATAATTGAAACGGGCTCTTTTTCCCCTATTGCATAAGCAAGTTGAACGGTACATTTATCGGCAAGTTTTGCAGCTACTATGTTTTTGGCAATATGTCTTGCCATATAACATGCACTTCTGTCAACTTTTGTGGAATCCTTACCTGAAAAAGCCCCGCCGCCGTGTGCTGCCATACCGCCGTAAGTATCAACTATTATTTTTCTCCCGGTAAGCCCAGTATCACCCTGAGGACCGCCTATAACAAATTTACCCGTAGGATTGATAAATATTTTTGTTTTTGAATCAATCCAACTGCCTAAAACAGGTTCTATTATTGTTTTAAAAATTTCTTCTTTTGACTGTTTTGTAATTTGTTTTCCGGTAGAATCCAAAATTTCTTCGGTATGCTGAGTTGATAAAACAACAGTATCAACCCGAACAGGTTTCCAATTTTTATATTCAACGGAAACTTGTGTTTTACCGTCGGGACCTAAAT
>NZ_CACWEU010000047.1:0-2020 GCF_902760015.1 Candidatus Ruminimicrobium bovinum | reverse complement strand
TTATAGCTTTTAGACTTATTTCAAGAGAAAATAAATTTATTGATACGAATTTTTGGCAAAACAGAATATCAAAAGCTTATGAATTCAGAAAACAGATATATCCTTTTGATAATTCATTTAGAGTCGTTTACGGAGAAAGCGACGGAATAAGCGGTTTTATTCTTGATAAATATAATGATTATTGCGTGGCACAATTTGTTTCCGCAGGAGCAGATAAAAACAAACATGATATATTGGAAGCTGTTGAAAATGTTTTAAAACCGAAAGCTGTTGTTATAAGAAATGACTCGCACTTAAGAAAATTGGAAAATTTAAGCGGTGAAAATGAAATATATTCCGGAAAAGTTCCGAATGAAATTATAATAAAAGAAAATGATATTGAATTTTTTGTAAATATAACCTCCGGGCAAAAAACAGGTTTCTTTTTTGACCAGAGAGATAACAGAGTTTTATTAAAAAAATATTGCAAAGATAAAAAAGTTTTGGATTGTTTTACAAATACGGGTGCTTTTGGACTTAATGCTTTAAAAGGCGGGGCAAAAGAAGTTATTTTTGTTGATTCGTCAAGAAGTTCGCTGGAAGTTGCAGAAAAAAATTATAAACTAAACGGTTATACAAATTTTAATGCAATTGTTGCCGATGCACAGGAATATATTTGTTCCGAACAAGCAAAACAAGAAAATTTTGACGTTGTTAATATTGATCCTCCGGGACTTATAAAAAGCAAAAAAGATTTTTTTGCAGGTTATAAACATTACGTAAAATTAAACGAACAGGCAATGAAACTTCTAAAATCCGGCGGTATATTTGCAACAAGTTCCTGTTCTCACCACTTAGCAATGAACGATTTTAAAAAAATGCTTACGGAAGCGGCTTCTCGTGCGGGCAAAACAGCTATATTTTTGGAACTTGCCTCACAGGCAAAAGACCATCCTGTTTTAATTTCAATGCCCGAGACGGAATATTTAAAATTTGCAATTTTGAAAATTTTATAAAAGACTTGTTTTTATAACCTTTATCGGCTAAACTTATACCAAATGGCTATAATAAAAAAGGAATCTTCTAATATATTTTTTGATGATTTATTAAAAACAGTTGTTTTACCGCTATTATCCGGTATTTGTTTTATTATATGGTTATTTTATTTTTGCAAATATCCGATTGAAATTTTTCCTACAATTTTTGTTATTTTTTTAGCGGTTTATTTTTTATCCGACTATATTTTAGGCGGAATTTTTTTTGCTTTTATAATATCAGTAGGATTAGTAAGTTTTTTATTTATACGCGATTATGAAACTATCACATTACTTTCTGCCGAAATATTGTTGCTTACGGCTTTATTCATATTGATAAATTATTCAAGAACAAAATATATTGAACATAAAAAACATTTTTATGTGGAATACGAATTATTAGACAGAGATATTGCCATTATTAATTCTTCCGTAAAACAAATTTCAAAAAGAAATGAAACATTAAAAAAAAGAACGGAACTTTTTAAAAATTTTGAAAAATTTATTATTGAATTGGAAAAGACATTAAAAGAAAAAGAAGTTTTAAAACTTACGGAACAAGTAATTAAAGATTTTATAAGAAAAGGTAATTGGAAAATAAAAAAATATTCAAGCACCGATATTTTTGCAAAACATATTAAAGAAACCAAAACACCCATAATACTTGATGACGTAAAAAAATATAACAAATTTAATAATCCGAAACACAAAAAACCGACATCCGTTATTGCAGTTCCGATAGATATTGACGGTAATTTTTGGGGAATAATAAAAGGAACTTGCGAAAATTCACAATTTGACAACAATGATTTAAGATTTTTATCGGTTATATCAAGCATAATAGGTATTATATTAAATAATGCAATTTTATTTGATAAAGTTGAAGAACTGTCAATTACTGACAGTTTAACCGGTTTATATACAAGAAAATATTTTATGGAAAGATTAAAAGAAGAAGTAACCCGTTATTTAACAAATACCGTTCCTTTGGTTATTGCAATGCTTGA
>NZ_CACWEU010000046.1:0-14441 GCF_902760015.1 Candidatus Ruminimicrobium bovinum | reverse complement strand
AACAGTTGTAGATTTACCTGAACCTGAAGGTCCGATAAGGACGACATTTTCTTTGCTGAAAATTTTGTCCATGTTGTTAAATTGACGAGCATAATCCGTTAAAGGAGAATCGGCTCTTACATTTCCAAGTTCATTCCTTAAATCATTTACAACTTTTTGAATTTCTTCTAAATCTTTGTTTTCTGCTCTGTTTAATTCCCTTATCCTTTTGCTTAAACTTGTAATTTTATTAAATGATTTATAATCTGTTCCATTTTGTTTATCAAGTTGTGAAGATATTTCTTTTTCTTTTTCGGTTTGCTCTTGTTCCGATTTTAAAATTATTTCTCTCTTATCACCATTATCTAAATAAACAGTAGCTTTTTCTTTTTCAAATTGTAAATTTGTAACTTTAACGTTCTGACCGTTGTCTGCCAAAGCCTTATTTAATATACTTATTGCCTGTGCCGTTAACTTTGTAGCATTAAGTGCTTCAAGAAGATCACTATTTAAAATAGCATTTTCACCTATTTGAGAAACGAGCATTTTTTGGAGTGTGTTATATAAAGCAGAAACTTGTTCTTTAAAAATATTTTCATATAAAACATCGGCACTGACGGTTTGTTGTTTTACATTAGGGGTAATAACAATATAGCTTATATTTTTATCCTGTAACAATTTTGTAAAACCGTAAGTATGGAAACCGCCGGTAATAACAACTTTAACTTTTTTTGTTTTTGAAAGTTGGTCCAAAACTTTTTGTGCATGGGCAATATTTGATTTTATTCTTATACCTTCTTTAGGTTGGTTAGGCATTTGCCCTATAATATTTTTAATAAAGAATCTGTTTCTTTCAACATTATCTTTATAAAAATCGTTAAATAAATTCAAATATGAATCAAGCTCAATGATGCCGTTAATATCTACATATTTTTTCCATAACAATTTAAACCTTGTCATATTGTTTATGAAATATTCGTATTCATCGGCTGTTAATTTATTTGTTAAATAACCGGAAAAATATTCAAGGTAATTTTGTAAGAAATAAATATCTTTTTCATTTTGATTTTGTGATAATTTAACATTTAATTCCTGCAACAAACTGTTTTCTTCAAGTGTTAAGTTAACGGGATTTAAATTTTGGTTTAAAGATAAATATTCAAAGAATAAAAGTAAAGTTCTATAATCGGATTTTTCAAGTAAACCTTTTTCTTTTGCAACTTTATATAAATCAAAGTAAAATTCAGTTTCTTTATTTTTATCGGAAACTTTTGCAAGCAATGCTTGATATTGGTCATAAGGAAGCTGACTTTTTAAATCGTTCAATAATTCGGCTATTGCCAAATTTACTTTTTTTGTGTCCAAACCGTCTTGTTTCTTTAAAACCTGTAAGAAAGCTACTATACTTGGATATTTCCTTAAATTTACATTTGCTTTTTGTGCTGTTTCAAGTAAATATGTAAAATATTTTTCCGCACTTAATTTACCTTCTTTATGCTTTGATATAACTCTGTTTAATTTTAAATTATCTCTTGAATAATATTTTTTTGAAATTTCATTTAATGTATATTTTAAGAAAGATATATACTTTAAAATTTCCTGTTTTTTGGAATAAATTTCGTTTAACCTTTTTAAATTATTTATATATGTAGTTTTATCTTCTATACCCAACAATAAATTACTTTTATTTGTTTCTACGGAATAATATTCACCGCCTGTAAGCCTGCCGCTTTCAAGCATATTGTTTAAAATTGTTTCTTTAAGTTTTTCATCGGCAATTGAAGTAAGCCAAGTTGTATCAACCTGACCTATACCGCCTTCAACATAAACATTTTTTAAACCGTATTTTTTATCAAGTATTGATAAAATATTGCTTATATTTCTTTGTGCCTGTGCATGGGAGTGAAGGTCTTGAATATTTATAATAATTTCATCACCGCCGGTGTATAAAGCATCGGTAATTCTGCCGACACTGAACGGAAGTAAATAATCTTCAATACTTTTAAATATTTTCTGGTTTATTGCAGGAACAGGTGCCGGAGTAATTGCGGCAGATAAACCCTGTGCAAAAACCATTGTAAACAAAAAACATAAACTTGTTGCCACGGCAACCGTTTTTTTAATGTTTAAGATTTTTAAAAGTTTGAATTTCATAATTTACCCCCAAATAAAAAATTCCGTCTTGAAACTACACAAGACGGAATTTAACTATATTATTATTTTTTATATTATTATCTTCGGTATCACTTCTTGCAAGCCCGAATAAACAAATCAAAAATAAAGAAATTATACCGAAAAAATTTAAAACCGAACTCGTCAAAAAAACAACTTTATCAAAAACAAAATTTGAAACTAAAGCATAACCTGCGGATGTATCATAAAAAGTATTGATATTCTTATAATCGGAAGCAGCTAAAATTGCCAACGCAACATCAGATTTACTTTCATTTTTATTTTGCTTGGAAGGCACGGCAGCATTTGCAGTATTTACATTTATATGTCCGTTTGTAATTTTTACTACAAAATTCGTTATAAGTTTAATTGAGCCGTCAACAACCGAAGTATAATATTCCGATATAGATGTTGCCGAATAAGCATTTGATACACAACTATTTACCTGTTGGTTCGTTGTTAAGTTGACTAAGTTTGTCAACAACATAAAACCAACTAAAAACCAAGTTATAATTTGGTAAAAAGTTTTAGTTAGAACCATACCCTTATATTATACCCCATAATTCAAAAAAATGCAACCCAAAAATTTGCAAAGCAAATTTTTCAGCTGATAAGCTGAAAAGTTTATTGACAACAGCTTATAGCTGAAAGCTTAGAGGTTAACGACAACAACAAGCTATAGGATGATAAGGTTATAAGATTATAAATTTAAACAATAAAAACTACAAACAACCTATAACCCAATAACCTAAAAGAACTTGAATTCCGGAGCAAGTCCGGAATGACATCCGCTTTGTTTCTATTATTCAAATCTTCCAATCTTACATTCTTCTATTCGGCAGTGGTTACAGGTGCCGAATTTTTCTTTTCCAAAACAGAATAAACAACCGCTGTTGTTGCTATTATTACAGGTAATGCAACAAATACGCCAATGATAAGCAACAAAACACCTAAAAAACCTATAAATAAATTCAAAATCATAACTATTACAATTTCAAACCTAACACCTTTTGTTAATGTAGCTGCATGTAAAATAGTATCTTTAACATTTAAATCTTTATCTATAATAACACACATTATAGGATAAAAAATGATACTTATAGCAATACCTATTACAGCAAGTATTAAAGAAATTACAACACTGTCAACACCCATTTGCATAATAAAGGAATAAACTGCAAATATAACAACAAAAATTATTGACTTAACGGTAAAAACTTTTTTAAAATCAAAAAAACTTGAAAAGCTTATATCTTCACCTTTAACAGCTTTTAAAGCAGCATTTAAAACAAGCAACATCATAAAGAACTGCAAAATAGAACCTACATAAGGAACGAACATGCAAGCCATCAAAATTAAAGTAACAATGATATACTGCCACCAACTTTTCTTAAAAATATTCCACGATGTAAGATACACGTCTTTCAAATCCAAAACCATAATTAACGGCCTCCTAATTTTTTATTAAAACTTATTTTATTTCAACTTGACATTATTTATATTTTATTAAAATTTAGCAGTAAAAAGCAATAGAACTTAAATTTTGTTTTGTAAATACTTATTTATAAGACCTGTTGTTGAATTATCATGTTTATTTTTAACATTTGAATTCAATTCCGGCAAAATAACTTTTGCCAAAACTTTTCCCAACTCTACACCCCATTGGTCAAAACTGTTTACCTGCCAAATAATACCCTGCACAAATATTTTATGTTCATACATTGCAATTAACGAACCCAAACTTTTAGGTGTAAGTTCCTTTAATAAAATTGAGTTTGTCGGTTTATTACCGTCAAATATTTTATGAGGAGTAAGCATTTGAATATCTTCCTGACTGTAACCGGCTTTCGTTAAAGTTTCTATAACTTTTTCTTTTTCCAACCCGAAAGCAAGGGCTTCCGTTTGTGCAAAATAATTTGACATTAATTTATCGTGATGATCACCTACAACTTCCGGAGGATTAACTATACCTATAAAATCGGCAGGTATCATTTTTGTTCCCTGATGTATTAACTGATAAAAAGAATGTTGTCCGTTAGTTCCCGCTTCGCCCCAAAGAATTTGCCCCGTTTGGTAATCCACTTTTTGACCGTCTCTGTTAATTGTTTTACCGTTACTTTCCATATCGGCTTGTTGTAAATATGCCGTAAATCTGTGTAAATATTGACTGTAAGGTAATACGGCATAAGACTGTGCATTAAAGAAATTGTTATACCATATTCCAAGCACTGCCATTATAACCGGAATATTTTTTTCAACAGGTGCAGTTTTAAAATGACAATCCATTTCAT
The DNA here is from genome assembly GCF_902760015.1 of Candidatus Ruminimicrobium bovinum. Taxonomy (NCBI): domain Bacteria; kingdom Pseudomonadati; phylum Elusimicrobiota; class Endomicrobiia; order Endomicrobiales; family Endomicrobiaceae; genus Candidatus Ruminimicrobium; species Candidatus Ruminimicrobium bovinum. The sequence goes on along the minus strand of NZ_CACWEU010000046.1, from coordinate 9,999 downwards.
AAGCACCTTCAAGCATTTGTTTAAATTTATCAAAACCTATTGCACAAGCTATCGGTAAACCTATTGCAGACCACAAAGAATATCTTCCGCCGACAAAATTCCAAAATTCAAACATATTATCGGTATCAATACCGAATTCGGCAACTTTTTCTTTGTTGGTAGACAATGCAACAAAATGATTTTTAACGGCATCATTACCCAATGCATCAACTATCCATTTTCTTGCCGTATTTGCATTTGTAATTGTTTCAAGTGTTGTAAATGTTTTTGAAGCAACTATAAAAAGGGTGGTTTCCGGATCCAATTGTTTTAATACTTCATAAATATCGGCACCGTCTATATTTGACACAAAATAAACTTTCGGTCCGTCGGCATAATATTTTAATGCTTCACAAGCCATTCTGGGACCTAAATCCGAACCGCCTATACCGATGTTAACTACCGACTTTATCTGTTTACCTGTTTTACCGAGCCACTTACCGCTTCTTAATTTTTCGGTAAATTGTTTCATCTTTTCAAGAACTTTTTTTATTTCAGGCATAACATCCTTGCCGTCAACATAAACCGGCTCATTTGACATATTTCTTAAAGCCGTATGAAGAACGGCACGTTTTTCGGTCCAGTTAATTTTTTCACCGGAAAATTCTTTTTTTCTCCACGTATCAATATCACTTGCTTTAACCAAATCAAGCAATAAATTTATTGTTTTTTCGGTTACTATATTTTTGGAATAATCGAAGAATATACCGAGTTTTTTATCATCTATACTAAATTTATCAAACCTTTTTTCGTCTTTAAACAACTGCCTTAAATGAACGGATTTCATTTCCGTTTCGTAATGTTGTTTTAATGTTTTCCACTGAGAAATTTGTGTTAATTTCATTTTTATTCCTTTTAAAAAAATTGCTTTGCAATTTTTTATTTTAGGGCTGACAGTTTAGAGTTTAAAAAATTTGCAAAGCAAATTTTATAACGTAAATTTATAACCGACTTTAAAACCTATTTTTTTATAAGTTATTTCTTCGTTATTATCGTTACCCATACAACATGAAGCACTTATTTCCATAAGATATGTTTCATATAATTCAAAACCTATTGCACCGCCGTAATAAACTCCGGGGGAACTGCTTTCGGGACTGCTTATCGCAAAAATAACATTATATCCGAAATCACCCCTGATATACGGTTTATATTCCCCGTAATTTCCTGCAGGATAAAATAAAATACTTGCATATACCGGTAAAAACGAAAAAGTTTTATCGGAATAATAACATTCTCTTTCACCGTCATAATAAGGATCGCCGGGATTTTTATAATTTTCGTTGGGTATCAATTCAGTTGTGTTTTTTATTGTTCTTTTAACCAAATACTCAAAACCGGCAGCAACGGAAAAATAATTACTAAGATGATATCTTGCTTCACCGCCAAAAGTAAGCCCTAAAGGATAAACTTCGTAATCGCTTCTAAATGTTCCGTCCAAATCCATACCGACAAGAGGAACCAAATCAATTTCCGCAGCATAAGAACCCGTAATAAAAAGTGCGGTTATTAAAAAACCTAATAAAAATTTTTTCATAATATACTCCTTAAAAAAATCGCTATGCGATTTTTTAGTTTAGGGTAGGCAGTTTAGACTTTAGAGTTTAAATAACAAATTATTCCTTAATTAATGTCCAACAATGCAACTCTCAACACCAAACTCTCAACCCAAAAATGATGAAATCAAACTTTTATAATGATAGCAAAAATAACAACTTAAATCAAAATTATTTTATTCTTTTTATGTTCGCACCCAATTTAGTAAACTTTTTTTCCAACCTTTCATAGCCCCTGTCAAGGTGGTAAATTCTTAAAATTTTACTTTGTCCCTCGGCAAAAAGCCCCGCTAAAACAAGTGCGGCACCTGCACGTAAATCAGACACCATAACCGGAGCACCCGAAAACTTTTTTACACCGGTAACATAAACGGTTTTCCCTTCTATTTGAAGATTGGCACCGAAGCGTTGAAGTTCCCCGACGTGTAAAAATCTGTTTTCAAAAACCGTTTCTTCTATTATTGAATTTCCGTTTACGGTTGCCATTAATGCCATCCATTGCGCCTGAACATCAGTAGGAAAACCGGGGTAAATTTCGGTTTTTATATTAACAGGTTTTAACTCTTTAACCCATTTTGCAGTTATTGTATCCCCGAAAACTTTAACCGAAAGGCCGGCTTCAATAAGTTTATCTATAATTACCTTTATATGATTAGGATTAGTATTTAACAAAGTAATATCACCTTTTGTTATTGCGGCAGCTATCATATATGTTGCGGTTTCAATTCTGTCAGGTATAACCGAATGAGTAAAACCTTTCAGTTTATCAACACCTTCCACGGTTATTATTTTAGTTCCGGCGCCTGTAATTTTAGCACCCATTTTATTTAAAACATCCGCCAAATCTTCTATTTCCGGTTCTTTGGCCGCATTGATAATTCTTGTAGTTCCTTTTGCCAAAACACTTGCAAGTAAAATATTTTCGGTTGCACCGACACTTGCAAACCTTAGTTCAATATCACAACCTTTTAAACCTTTTGGAGCAGACATTTTTATATAACCTTCTTTAAGTTCGATATTTGCACCCATTTGTTTAAAAGCATCCAAATGAATATCTATCGGTCTTGCACCTATTGCGCATCCGCCGGGAAGAGAAACATCAACCTTACCGAGCCGTGCAAGTAAAGGGCCCATAACCAAAACACTTGCCCTCATTTTACGAACCAAATCATAAGGAGCAACCGAAGCTAATTTTGATGAAATACCGGTTGTTACAACATTAGTTTTTTTTGTTGAAGGTTTGCCTATAAAATTTAAAAAATCTATTGTGGTTTTGATATCAGCAAGCGTAGGAACATTTGTTATTTTACATTTATCATCAGTCAATAATGTTGCAAATAATATCGGTAATGCGGAATTTTTAGAACCTGAAATTTTAACCGTTCCTTTAAGTTTTTTACCGCCGTTTATTATTATTTTATCCATTTTGTATTACCAATACCCTGTCAAGACCGGAATAATCTTTTATAATTTTTATATTTTTATATCCTTTGTTTTCAAACAAACCGTTTATTTTATTTGATATATTAGAATTCAACTCAAAAAAAGCAAATCCGTTTTCATTTAAAAAATTTTTTAAATTATCTGAAATTATTTTATAAAAAAACAATCCGTCATCGGATGCAACCAAAGCTTCTTTAGGTTCAAACAATAATTCTTTTTGAACCGTTTTAAATTCCCGTTCACTAATGTATGGCGGATTGGATGTAATTATATCAAATTTTTTTGAAATATCACCAAACATATCGGATTTTTTAAAAATAATTTTGGCGCTTACGTTATTTAAAATTGCATTTTGTTTTGCAACTTCAAGTGCTGCCGAACTTATGTCTGCGGCAACTGCCGAAATATCAGGGCAATATTTACACACGGAAACGGGAATACACCCCGAACCTGTTCCGATATCAAGCAAACTTTTTAAATTATCATTTTGTTTTACGGTTTTTATAACTTCTTCAACTAAAATTTCGGTTTCCTGCCTCGGAATAAGAACATTTTTGTTCACAAAAAAATTCAAGCCCATAAATTCACTTTTTTCTAAAATATAACTTACGGGCTCTCCGGAAATTCTTCTTTCGATATATGTTTGATATTTTATGTATTGTTGTGGGGTTAAGGATTTATCTCTTAACAAAAAAAGATTACTTCTTGTTATATTTAAAACACCGCACAGCAAAACTTCCGAATCAAGTTTTGCTTCTTCAATATTATGTAATGTTAAATATTTTTCTGCCTGTTGTAAGAGATTAAAGACTGTTTTCATTTTATTAGCCGAGAAATTATAACGACAAGTAGGTTATAAGGTGATATGGTTATGGGGTTATTGGTTAAACTACAAAAACAAAAAAAACTAACCTATAACCCTATAATCCAATAACTCTATAATCCAAAAAATATAGATTGCCACGACCGCTAAAGCGATCCCGCAATGACGAACTAAAAGATTTATTTTACTTTACTTCTATTCTTCAAAATTGTCGAAGGCAATTTTATATATTTGCCTTCTGAAGTTTTTCTTCGTTTTCACATGAGATAAGTTTTTCTATAAGTTCTGTTAAATCTCCGTCCATAACTTCGGTAATATTATAAACACTGAAACCTATTCTGTGGTCGGTAATTCTGTTTTGAGGAAAGTTATATGTTCTTATTTTTTCAGACCTGTCACCGGAACCTATCTGCTGTTTTCTGTCACTTGAAAGTTGCTTTTCCTGCTCAAGCATTTTTTCTTCATAAAGTTTTGCTCTCAACACTTTCATTGCTTTGGCTTTATTTTTTATTTGGCTTCTTTCGTCCTGACACGAAACCACAAGCCCCGTAGGTAAATATGTAATTCTTATGGCAGAGTCGGTTTTATTAACGTGTTGTCCGCCGGCACCGCTTGCCCTGTAAGTATCTATCCTTAAATCTTCGGGTTTTATTTCAACATCAACTTCTTCGGCTTCCGGTAAAACAGCAACGGTAATTGCAGATGTATGAACCCTGCCGGAAGCTTCGGTTTCGGGAACCCTTTGAACTCTGTGTGTTCCTCTTTCAAATTTAAAATATTTCCATACCTTATTGCCGGATACGGAAAAAACAACTTCCTTATAGCCGCCAAGCCCTGTCGGGTTACTGTCTATAATTTCATACTTCCAGCCGTTTCTTTCGGTAAACCTTGTATATGCTCTAAACAAATCACCTGCAAACAAAGCTGCTTCTTCACCGCCTGTTCCTGCCCTTATTTCGACGATGATATCCCTGTCCTCATGCGGATCGGGAGGTATAAGCAATAATCTGATTTCATTTTCAAGTGTTTCTTTTTTTGCAACAGTGTCATCATATTCGGCAAAGGCCATTTCCCTCATTTCTTTATCATCCGATTGTTTCAATTCGTCAAGTTCCGTTATATCTTTTAAAACTTTAAGATATTGTTTTGATTTTTCGACTATAGGTTCTAAGTAGGAATGTTCTTTTGAAACAGCTTTATACTGCTGCTGGTCGGCAATTATATTACTGTCACCGAGTTTTTGTTCTATTTCCAAAAATTTTTTATTGATTTCTTCAAGTTTTTCTTTTAACATTATAAAAATTTTTCTCCGAAAAATTTTTAGCTTAGAAACTGAAAAGCTCAGAGCTTAAAGTTTAAACTACAAACGTCAAATGCAACGACAAGCTACAAATTTATCCTCACTGACAGCCATCGAAATAACATAACTACAGCCGAGAAGTTTAACAATAACATATAATCAACTAATCAACAGAAATTAAAAAAAATGGCAGATTAACTTTTTAGGTAAGTTAACTCTGCCATTTTTTATATTATTTACTTTGCTTTTTTATCTTCTTTCTTTGCTTCTTTTTTTGCTGCTGCGGCAGCTGCTTTTGTTTTTTTAGGTGTAGATGTCAACAATTTAGATAACTTTTTTCTTTTCGGTTCTACTTTTTTAACCGTTTTCTTTTTAACAACGGTTTTACCTTCGGTAGCAATAAACCTCTTTTGGAATTTTTCAACCCTTCCGGCTGTATCTATAAGTTTTTGTCTCCCAGTAAAGAAAGGATGACAATTTGAACATATTTCCAACTTAATATTAGGTTTTGTTGAACGGGTTTTAAATGTATAACCGCAAGCACAACTTACGGTTGCTTCAACATATTTAGGATGAATACCTTCTTTCATTGCTATACTCCTTAATTATAATATCCGTTTATTATATTTTTTTATAAAACAAAAGTCAATAATAATAATTTTAAATTTGCGAAGTAAAAAAGTATGAATTTATAATTAAAATTAAAGTTCTTGAAGCCAACCGTTATGTAAACCTGCATCGTGAAAACAATCCAAAACTTCATCATATTCGGCTTGTGTTATTTTTCTGTTTAATTCCGTTATATCGGCAGATTTGTTTGCGGTATGATATTGAGCCATAACACTTACATAAGTATCCTGTGAAATTTCATTTGCAATAAATTCAAAAGTTTGTTTTGAACCTGCGATATTATTCGGTAAAACAAGGTGTCTTATCAAAATACCTTTTGTTGCCAACTCATTATTATCAAATTTTAAATTTCCTTTTTGTCTGAACATTTCCTTTATTGCAGCTCTGTTGTTTTCAACATATTTATCAATGCCCGAATATTTTTTGGCATTTTCGTTGTTTGAATATTTCATATCCGGCATATAAATATCTATAAAATTTTCCATAAGTTCCAAAACTTCTACCGATTCATAACCGCCGCAATTTGATAATACAGGTATAGTTAAACCTTTTTGTTTTGCAATAAAAATTGTTTCTGCAACCATAGGATAGACATGGGTAGGTGTAACCAAATTTATATTATTTGCACCTTTTTGTTGAAGTTTTATCATTTGTTCGGCAAGTTCTTCGGGTGTAATTATGTTACCGTTACCTAATTGGCTTATGGGATAATTTTGACAAAAAACACAGGATAAATTGCAGTTTGTAAAAAAAATTGTACCGGAACCTTTCGTTCCCGAAACGGGAGGTTCTTCCCCATAATGTAAATTGATACTTGAAACTTTTAATTGATTTGATACTCTACATGCACCCGTTTGTCCTTTTATTCTGTTAACTCCGCATTTTCTCGGGCATAACTTACAATTTTGCATTAACCGATAAAGTTTTTTTATTTCAATGTTCATAAACTGATTAATTCTTGTTGTTGGGTTTGCATATCTTTAACGACAACTTGATTTTTTACAAGTTCGTCATTACCTAAAATTACCACTTTCTTGGCACCTATTTTATCGGCTAACTTAAATTGAGCTTTTAAAGATTTATTATATAAAGGGCCTTCAACTGTTATTTTTTCCGGCAAATTTAATTTAGAGCAAATATTATTTTTATTTATCAATAAATCATTTGCAAAAGCAAATGCCTTATCAAATAAAAATTCATCGGCAACGGCAACAAAAACGATATCGTTTGTTTTTATATTGTCAAAAAAGTTTGTTTTTTCGGCAGCAAGTAAAACTCTTTCCGAACCTAATGCAAAACCCACACTCGGTATTTGCTGCCCGCCGAGTTCTTTAACAAGGTTATCATATCTGCCGCCTGCACAAATTGCATCATGAGAACCGACAGCCGACGAACGAACTTCAAAAACGGTTCTTGTGTAATAGTCAAGCCCTCTTACCAATTTATCGTCAATAACATACGAACAATCAACTGTTTTTAAAAGTTGCTGAACTTTATTAAAGTGCTCATTACATTCTTGGCATAAACATTGTTGCATTGCAGGAACATTTTGAAATTTTCGGCTATCAATTTTACAATCCAAAAGCCGTAAAGGATTTTTTTCCAATCTTCTTTTACAATCATCACATAAATCCTGTATCGAAGAAAAATATTCCACAAGTTTTTGTCTGAAAACCGGTCTGCATTTATCACAACCCAAAGAATTTATGTGAATTACAACATCGGTTATATTTAATTTTGAAAGTATTTCTTTTGCAAGAAGTATTATTTCAACATCGGCATTAGGATTGGGGTTACCTAAATATTCCGCACCCATTTGTAAAAATTGTCTGTATCTTCCCGCCTGCGGCCTTTCATAACGGAACATATCACCGCAATAAAAAAATTTACCTACCGGCTCTTCCATATCAAGCCGATGTTCGATATATGCACGAACAAGAGAAGCCGTTCCTTCCGGGCGCAAAGCCAAATTTCTTCCTTTTTTATCCTGAAACAAATACATTTCTTTTTCAACAATATCGGTAGCTTCACCTATTGACCTTGTAAACAAAGCGGCATCTTCAAACATAGGTGTTTTTATTTCTTTAAAATTATGTTTTTTAAAAACGGTTCTTGCATACTCGTCAAGTTTTTCCAAACCTAAAGCAATTCTGCCGTAAATATCGTGTGTTCCTCTGGGTGCTTTATATATTGCCATTTTTATTCTCCGAAATTTTTTTTAACATTTAACTTGGACTCCGGGGCTATTATACCTGCCGACATTATATATTGAATTCCTTCCTCAACCGAATATTCGCTTTCAATAACATCTTCTTCTTTTATCAAAAGTAAAAAACCTGTTGTAGGGTTTGGTGTTGTAGGCATAAAAACTGTTATAAAATTTTTTCCGTTGACAACTTTTTTACCCGTTGAAAAAGCTACACAATAGGAATCTTTATTCGGAAAAGGAACAAATACCACTTTTTGAAAATCTTTACTCATACTTCCGTTGGAAAAAAAAGAAGTGAACTTTTTAAACAGAGCATAAATTGAACCTATTGCCGGAATTTTTTCCAAAATATTTTCAAATATTTTAAATATTTTTTTACCGATAAAATTTGTAGCAAGAAAACCGGCAAAACATATTATTAAAAGTGTTAAAAAGAAACTTAAAACTTTTGCCAAAAATAAAATCCAACTTGCATCATCGGTAAAATGTTTTAATATCGGATGGAAAAACGGCATTGAAAAACTGCTGGTCCAATTAAAAATAAACATGAACACAAAAAACGTAAGCCACAAAGGAAGCAGTATCAAAAGCCCGGCAACAAAATATTTTTTAAAAAAAGTTTTCATTTTACCCCTTCAACATTTCAACTAAATTTTACAGATTGCCACACCGACTTCGTCGGTTCGCAATGACAACAGTAACGACAGCTGAGACAAAAAAATACTTTGCATTTTGTTCTATTTTCCGTTTATAAATTTAATTCCTGCGGAAACAAGTTTTTTAAGTTTATCTTTGGAAGAACTTTCCGCATATAAACGGACTATAGGTTCCGTTCCGGACAACCTGAAACCTATCCAAGTATCATCGTCTATTATAAATTTATAACCGTCTACGGAAACTACTTTTTGTATTTTCATACCTGCTATTTTTTCAGGTGTTTTTTGTTTTAAAGTTTGTTTAAATTTTTCCATTGTTTCGGAAGGAAGACGGAAATTTTGTCTTTCGGTAAATACAGGTCCCGTTAATTTTGTTATATCCTTTAACAATGCAGCCAATGTTTTTTTATTAACGGCAACGGCTTCCGCCATAAGCATACAAGCTATTATACCGTCTTTTTCTGGAACATGTCCTCTTATAGTTAAACCGCCTGATTCTTCACCGCCTATTATAAAATCATTAGGTCTTTGAGTAAGAATATCGCCTATATATTTAAAACCGACCGGAGTTTCCTTAACTTCTATACCAAGTTTTGCGGCAAGTTTATCTATCATGTGGCTTGTCATAACACTTCTTACAACAACACCTTTCCAGCCCCTTGTTTTATTCAAGTGATATAACAATATCGGAATTACCTGATTAGGTGTTATAAAAGTTCCGTCGGAATCAATAATACCGAACCTGTCGGCATCACCGTCAACGGACAAACCTATTTTATAAGATTCTTTTTTCACTATCGCTTTTAAAATTTTAAGGTTTGCTTCATTGGGTTCGGGTGAATGACCGTCAAATAAAACATCTCTTTGCTTATTTAAAACCTTTAATTTTGTTCCTGCAGCTTCAAGTAAAGTATCCAAATAATCATCCCCTGTTCCGTGCAGAATATCCGCGGCAACTTTCATTTTTGATTTTTTCAACAACTTGAAATCAACAAGTTCTTTTATTCTTTTCAGGTATGCAGGTCTGGGGTCATAATATTGAACGGTTCTATTTTTTAAAGCTTGTTCCAAAGAAATACTTTTAACATCTTTTATACTTAGTTTTTGACAATATTTTTCTATCACCTGTGTAGTTTCCGGTAACGCCGGTCCGCCCCAAGAAGGTGAAAATTTAAGACCGTTATATTCCGGCGGGTTGTGGCTTGCCGTAAAATTTATTCCGCCGGCAAGTTTATTTTTAACAATGTCATAAGCTATAACCGGTGTAGGCGTATTTCTGTTACATAATAAAACTTTTATTTTATTTCCCGCTAAAACTTCCGCCGATATTGCTGCAAATTTTT
>NZ_CACWEU010000045.1:0-14619 GCF_902760015.1 Candidatus Ruminimicrobium bovinum | reverse complement strand
TTTTTAAAATTTTCATTTTTTGATAAATCTTTTCTTGCAATTCTTATATCGCAAGCCGTGTCCAATACATAAGAACCAGACACGATAATATTGTTATTTTTTAATTGTTCTGCCATTTCTTCAACTGCTTCTAAAGAACCTGTATTACATTTTGTTGCACAGGAACCGCAACCGACAATAAAAACTTTATCGGTTTTATTTAATTTTGACAGAATTTCAGTAAAATTTTTCTTTTTTGTTATTATCATATTTTTATTTTTGATACAGCTTTTTCAAAACCTAAATCAATTATTGTATCGACAATACTTGTTATTGATGATAAAATTTTATCAACTTTAATTAATTCTTCATCGGAAAATTTACCCAAAACAAAATCCGGCATATTTACATATTTCGGCAAAGGTCCTATTCCTAATTTAACTCTGGGAAATTCAGATGTACCTAAATGTTTTATAATAGAATCTATACCATTATGCCCACCGGAAGAACCGTTCATTCTGAATTTTAAACTTCCGAGCGGAATTGAAAAATCATCATAAAAAACCAAAATTTCGGACGGCTTAATTTTATAAAAGTCGGCAATAACCCTAAGCGGAAGCCCCGAATTATTCATATATGTCATAGGTTTTACCAACAACACTTTTTTGCCGTTTCTTTCATAGAAAACAACACTCGCCATATCTTTGTGATTTTTCCATTGTTCGTTTTGTGTTTGTGCTAAAACATCCAATGCTTTAAAACCGAAATTATGACGAGTGTTTAAATATTTTATGTCCGGATTACCTAAACCTGCAATTAGTTTAATGTTCTCGGTCATCTATTTATTTTTTTGCTTCAGCGGCACCTTCAGCGGCTTCATCTTTCTTACCTTTTGATATTACTTCGGGTGCTTGAGGTTCTGCCGCTTCTGCCGGTTTTTCTTCTTCAACGGCTTGAGCAACAACATTAACAACTATTGCAGAACTGTCATGTTCATATTCAACACCGTCTATTTTAGGCAAATCCGCAACCGTAACCGAATCACCTATTTTTAAATTTGATACGTCAATGTTTATTTTGTTAGGAATATCGGTAGGTAAACACCTTACTTTTATTTCTCTTAAAATATGTTCCATTATACCGCCGAAATTTTTTACTCCGTCAGGTATTCCTTCGGTATGAATTGCAACCATAATTTCAATTTTATCCGTTAAAGATATTGATTGAAAATCTATATGATTAGGTTTTTGTGTTAATACGTGCCTCTGCAATTCTTTTACAATTGCATTTTTTGAACCGTTTTTCATTTTCAATTCAAAAATAACGTTTGAACCTTCTTTTTCAATAACCGACATAAACTGTTTTGAATCAACCGATATGGAAACGGGTTTTTCATTTTTACCATAGAAAACAGCAGGAACTTTTCCGTCTTTCCTTATAGCATTCAAATTCTGTTTAACATCTCTTAAATCTGCTTCTAAAACTACTTGCTTCATAACATCCTCCATTTATATTTCTACAATTTTATTTTAAACGAAAAGTGCACTTATAGACTCATCGTTAGATATTCTAAGTATTGCTTCTGCCAAAAGAGAGGCAATAGACAAAACTTTTATTTTAGGTATATCGGAACTGCGCGGAATAGAATCGGTTATCGCAACTTCCTCCAAAGAAGAATTTTGTATCTTTTCTATTGCCTGTCCGGATAAAACTCCGTGAGAAGCTGCCGCATAAACTTTTATTGCCCCCGCATTTTTAATTGCATCGGCAACTTTTGTTAAGGTTCCGCCGGTATCAATCATATCATCAAGAATTATTGCGTTTCTTCCTTTTACATCACCTATAATATTCATAATTGCCGCTTCATTGGGCCGAGGTCTTCTTTTATCCACAATAGCCAAATCCGCATTAAGAAGTTTTGCAAAAGACCTTGCTCTTTCAACACCGCCGGCATCAGGCGAAACAACTATCGGGTTATGTAATTTTAAATTCAAAAAATATTGTAACAAAACCGGTCTTGCATACAGGTGGTCAACGGGAATATCAAAAAAACCTTGAATTTGCCTTGCATGTAAATCCATGGTCAATACTCTGTTTATTCCGGAAGCCGTTATTAAATTTGCAATAAGTTTTGATGTTATCGGAACACGCGGTTCCGCTTTTCTGTCTTGCCTTGCATAACCGTAGTAAGGAATAACTGCCGTTATTCTTCTTGCCGAAGCTCTTTTTAAAGCATCGGCTATTACCAATAATTCCATAACATTTTCGTTTACCGGAGCACATGTCGATTGAATAATAAAACAATCCGCACCTCTGACACCGTCAACAATTTTCACCTGAATTTCGCCGTCGCTAAACCTGCCTATTTTTGCTTCGCTAAGTTCTACACCCAATTTTTTGGAAATTTGTTCCGCCAAAGCAGGATTTGCATTTCCTGCAATAAGTTTTAGCTTCATTGTTATCCTCTTTTTTTGTTTTTCTTTTCTTTTATTATCTGCCTTGACCTTGCTATTACCAATTTATTTTTAACAACATTTTCCGTTATTGTAGAACCTGCCGCAATCAAAACATTTTTACCTATGTTTACCGGAGCAACCAAATTTGTATTTGAACCGACAAAAACATTATCTCCGAGAACGGTTTTATATTTTGATACTCCGTCATAATTACATGTTATTGTTCCCGCACCTATATTAACATCTTTTCCGACCAAAGCGTCACCGATATAAGATAAATGATTTACTTTGGAACCTTCACCAACAACGGATTTTTTTACTTCGCTGAAATTACCGACTTTTACTTTTTGTTTTAAAACGGCACCCGGCCGTATATGTGAAAAAGGACCGATTTTTACGTTATCTTCTATAACGGCACTGTCAATATATGAATACTTTATCGAAACATTATTTTTAATTTCGGAATTAATTACGGAAGTATCAGGCCCTATTACGCAACCTGTTCCTATTTTAACATCACCTTCAATAAAAGTATTCGGTTTTATTACCGTATCTTGCGCAATTTTAACGTTTCCGTATATATACGTTGAAGAAGGATCTTCAATTGTAACTCCGTTTATCATCAATTCGCTTAAAATTCTTTCTTTTAATATTTTCCCGGCACAAGCAAGTTGCGCTCTGTCGTTAACACCCAATATCTCTTCTTCTTTGCAAATTGCAAAAGCATCGGTTTTAAAACCGTCTTTATTTAAAATTGAAATAACATCGGTAAGATAATATTCTTTTTTTGAATTGTTCGGCTTTACTTTATCAAGCGCTTTCCAAACAGTTTTTAAATTAAAACAATATATTCCGCTGTTTATTTCATTGATTGATTTTTCTTTTTCGTTTGCGGATTTTTCTTCAACTATCGAAGATACGTTACCGGACATATCTCTGACAATCCTTCCGTATCCGAACGGATTACCGACAAAACCGGAAAGTATTGTAGCATCATTTTTGTTTTTTATATGATAATCAACCAATTTTTTTATTGTAGAAGAAGTTATTAAAGGAGTATCTCCGCACATAACAATAACATTACCCGTTAACTTTTTCATTTTACTTTTTGCTTGTAAAAAAGCATGCGCGGAACCAAGGCGTTCTTTTTGCAGAACGGTTTCAACATTTCCGTACTTGTTTAAGAATTGTTTTACCTGCTCGCTTCCGTTACCCGTAACAATATAAGTTTTACCGACTTTCAATGCTTCACAACAATCAATAACGTAAGAAATCAATTCTTTTCCGCATACTTTGTGTAAAACTTTGGGCAAACAAGATTTCATCCTTGTTCCGTTGCCGGCAGCAAGTATAACACCATATAAATTCGTTTTCATAATTTATCAATCTCCAAAATATTTTGTAATTTTACAAAATTATATTCCTTTTTTCAACTGCAAAGCAAATCGGAACAATATGTTGCTTTTTTATTGTTTTTTTTGTAGAATGACAGAATTATGAATAAATTATATTTTGTTATTACGGTAAGCAGTTTATGTTTTTTTATGTCTTGTGCGTCAAGCGGCGTAAAAGCCGTTTCTCCTTTAAAAACAGTATCTCCCTCGAATATGGACAACAAGCAACTTCAGGAACAAATAAACATAAACATGGCACAATTAAAAAGTTCCAACGATTATATCTTGCAATCCGGGGATTTAATAGATATATCTGTATTTAATGAAACGGATATGAACAGAACTCAAAGAATATCGGGTAACGGATACATAACAATGCCTTTAATAGGTACCGTTAAGGTTGCAGGTTTATCCGTAACGGATGCAGAAATTGAAATATCATACAAATTTAAGAAATATATAAAACAACCTCACATATCAATATTTATAAAAGAATATTGTAACACAACGGTATATGTTTTAGGGCAGGTAAAAAATCCTTCGGCCATAAAAATACCTCCCGGAAGAAACCTTACAATACTTGAAGCGATAACATCGGTTGGAGGTTTTACAAACATAGCTTCAACAAAAGTTAGGGTTTTAAGGATGGAAGACGGTAAACAGAAAAATATTGAAGTTGATATTTCTCAAATTACAAAACAAGGTAAAAAAGACTTGGATATTATATTAAAACCGAGTGACATAATTTTTGTTCCTCAAAGTATGTTTTAGGAGATAGCATTGAATACCAATTTAGATATAAATAACAACGAAGATACAATTGATTTTTCTTATTACATTTCCGTTATATTCAAACATTTATGGATACTTATATTATTTGTTTTTATAGGTGTAGTTATAGCTACGGCAGTAAATGTTCTTACTCAACCCGTTTATAAGGCAACCGTTCTTATGATGATTGACAGGGAAACTGCCGGAAGAATAGATACGACATCTTTCGGTTCTTGGGCAAGTGATGAAGATTATTACAGAACTCAATATAAATTATTGGAATCAAAATCGCTGTTACAAAAAATACATAAAAATCTCAGTTTAAATCAATATCCGGAATTTGCAGATCCTAACGGTTGGGCTAAATTAAAGAAAAGGTTAAAAATAGAACCTGTTACAAGAAGCCGTTTGGTTAATTTGGAAGTTTCTTCTTTTGACAGGGAATTAACGGCAAAAATTGCGAATGCTCTTGCAAAAACATTTGCTGCCGATAATATTACAAACCGTTCGTTTATAACACAAGATATTATTGCCGCTCTTGAAAGTACCGTAAAAAATCAACAACAGCAGGAACTTTTAAACTCAATTCCTCAGGTAGTAAACAGTGATTTTATAAAGAATTTAAAAAACAAGGAAATCGGCCTTCAGGAAAATTATGCAAAATTAATTGCAAAATATACGTCAAACCATCCCGAAGTAATATCGGTTGAAAATCAATTAAAAGTAGTAAGAGAAAAAATTGATATTGAAACAAAAAGACTTATACAGAGTATAAAAATAGATTTGTCCGGTCAATTTGCGGGAAACAATATAAGAATTATAGATGAGGCAACCGTTCCGGATAACCCTTATTTACCGAGAAAATTAATTAATTTGTTAATCGGAGTTGTTGCAGGCGGGATAATTGCAATTCTTATAATTTTTATGATTGAATTCTTGGATAAGAGTATAAAAAGTTCCGAAGATTTGGAAAGAGAATTGGATTTGTCGTTTTTGGGTTTTGTTCCTACCGAAAAATTGAAAAAAGGCACAAAAGAGTATTCTTTTATGCTAAGTAAGGATAATCCTTTATATGCCGAACAAATAAGAAACATACGAGTAATGTTAAATTTTACATTGGCAAATTTTAAAGAAAAAGCATTTTTGGTTACAAGTTCGGTTCAAAGTGAAGGAAAAACAAATTTATCAACCAATTTAGCGGTTGCAATGGCACAAACGGGAAGTAAAGTTTTAATTGTTGACGGCGACCTTAGAAGAGCAAGATTACATAAATCGTTTGAATTACCTTTAAGAAACGGTATGAGTGATATTTTATCTTTTAATGAAAACGACGGAAACTTTAATGAATTTATTGAAAGTAAATTTATTAAAAAAACGGAAATAGAAAATCTTTTTGTTATAACGGCAGGTATAAATCCGCCTAACCCGTCGGAATTACTAAGCAGAGAGCTTTTAGGCAAGTTTATTCAATGGGCAACTTCAAAATTTGATATTGTATTGATAGATACACCTGCAATTTTACCGGTAAACGATACTTTATTATGGGGTAAATATATTGACAGAACAATATTTACCGTCCGTCACGGTAAAACAAGCACAAAGATGGCAAAAATTGCCATAGAAAAAATAATAAAAGCAAACATTAAAATATTGGGCGGAGTTATTACTTACCATAAAAAACAGGGAATTGCCGCAAAGGGCAGCTCTTACTACTATTATTACTCTTACAAAAACAAGAAAAAGAATTAATGGGATATTTTCCTTTTGTTTTATTTTCATTTATTTTATTTTTTGCACCTTTGAGTTTTGCATTAACGGAACCGTGGGCACTGCTTATTTCGCAATGTTTATTTTTTTTCCTGTTAATTGAATTGTTTTTTAGACGGCAGGAATTTTATTTTACACCCGTATCAAAAAAAATAATATTTTGTTTTATCATCGTTTTATTACTTTGTGTTATTCAGTATTTTAATCCGCACACAATTCTTGAAAAAAAATTATATTTACCTTTTTCGCTTTGTCCGTTTTATACTTTTACAGATTTATCAAATATTTTACTTTATATGTTTGTTTTTTTTATTGCAAACCAAAATTTTGAAAATTCCGATATAATAAAAAAATTATTATTAATTATTGTCATATCGTCTGCAATTGTATTATTTATAGGTTTTTCTTGCCCGAAAGGCGAATACATAAAAACTTTTTTGGGTGCTAAGGTTTTCGGTTCATTCGGACCTTTTGTTAACAGAAACAATGCCGGTGCATTTTTGGCAATGTCGTTATTTACAACGTTATCGTTACTTTTTCATATATTCGTAAAGCAATCAAAAAATACCCCCCTTAAATTTATATTTATTGCTTTAAGCATATTGTTTCTTATCGGTGTTGTTTTTACCCGTTCACGCGGAGCAATGCTTGCAACTTTTATATCTTTGTTTGCTTTATTTATTTTATCCGGTATGTACTTAATAAGAGATACGAAAAAATCAGTTATCGCAGTTTGTGTTACAATATTTTTATTTTCCGTTTTTTCTTATTTTATTTATATTTACAGAGACAGTATAAACGAATTTGCATCCAGAAAATCCGTAGATGATTTTTCAACACAAGCAAGAATTGATTTATATAACAGCGCTTTTAAAATGTTAAAGGAATATCCTTTAACGGGAACGGGGGTTGCCGCATTTCCAGTGGCCATAGGAAATTATCAGGAAATGAACTTTAGCGGTTATCCGAATTATTTACATAACGACTGGTTGGAACTTTTACTTGGAATAGGATATCCTGCAGGATTGATAATATTTTTGTTGATTATTTTAACTGTTTATATATTTTTAAAAAACATAAAAAATTTACGGCATTCAAAAAGAGCGCTTTATATCCCGTTACTATGTTCGCTGTTATCGGTAAGTATTGCAAGTTCGGTTGATTTTCATTTACATATTCCCGCAAATGCAATATTATTTTTTACGATTTTGGCAATTTTAAGTTCGGCTACTTTTTTTAAAGAAGATATTTCTTATTTTAAATCAAATATTTTTATAAAAACATTCTTTATTGCGGCATTTTCGGTAATAATTGTATTTTCAGCCAAAAACACGGTTATTTGGCGTTGGACTATTTTCGGCAACAAATTATCAATTGAAGGTAAAATTTCAAGTTATGAAAAAGCGGTTGCTTATTCGGCAAACCCGAGATATGCAATAGATTTAGGTATAGAATATATAAAGGCACAAAAATCAAAAGTGTTATCCGATGAACAAAAACAGGAATACAAAAATAAAGCAAAAAATCTTGCAATGGAAAATTTACAAAAATACCCTTTTGAAAAAAGATTTTCACAAATTTATACTGCGGCAAAATAAAAAATTGACAGTTTTTTATATTTTTTATATACTTAGGAAATATTTTAATGTTGATACGGTGCGATGCCCGAGCTGGTTAAGGGAGCAGTCTGCAAAACTGTTTTGCATCGGTTCGAATCCGATTCGCACCTAACTTTCTGCCCGGTTAGCTCAGTTGGTTAGAGTACTTCCTTGACATGGAAGGGGTCAGAGGTCCGAGTCCTCTATCGGGCACTGCCGAAATATATGCGCCATTAGCTCAATTGGTAGAGCAAACGACTCTTAATCGTTAGGTTACAGGTTCAATTCCTGTATGGCGCAGTTTTTAATTTTTAACATTCCTTACGGCTTCCAATATAAGTTCCGCAAGTCCCGGATGGAAAAACATATTTTTAGATAAATCGGTTATTGTCATTTCGGCTTTTATTATAACGGTTGCAATGTTTATAAGCTCATCGGCATTTGCACCTAAAATCCACACTGCTTTTATTTTTTTTGTTTTATTGTCAATTGCAACTTTTACCCAACCGGTTCTTTCGGCTTCAATTTGCGCCCTTGCATTTGCGGAAAACGAAACTTTACCGTAAGAAATATCATCACATTTATCAAAATCAACGGATTTTACACTTGCCGAAGGAGGAAAAGAAAATACAACTTTAGGAACGGGATCATTATTTTGCAATAAATTTTTCGCCGCATTTATTCCGTCTTGTTCTGCCGTATAAGCCAAAAAACCTTTACCCGTAACATCACCTATTGCATAAACATTATCAATATTTGTTACATAATTTTTAGTTTCTATAAACTTTTTGTTATCCAAATTTAATTTAATATTTTCGATATTCAAACCTTCCGCCGATGATTGCCTTCCGGCAACTATTAATATCTTTTCAAATTTATCTTTATCTTTTAACGTATCCGTGCATGAAACTTCAACTTTTATCCCCTGCCTTGCAAGAACTTTTGTAAGTTCAAAAGCAAGTTCGGTATCTTCGCTAGGCAATATTTGCGGACAAATTTCCCTTAATGTTACATCCGTTCCGAAACATGAAAAAATTGAACTCAATTCAACACCTATAGCACCCGCACCTATAACCAACATTGTTTTGGGAATTTCAGTTAAATTTAAAGCATCCGTAGAATTTATATATTTTTTATGATCAAACTCCATACCGGCAATATTTTTACATTGTGAGCCCGCGGCTATTATAATTTTATTTGCAAACACTTCAATTTCTTTTTCCGACGTCTTTACGGATAAAATATTTTTATCTTTAAAAGTTGCAAAACCTTTAATTATATCGACATTATTTGCCGTTAACAACCTTTCAATACCTTTTGATAAGTTTGCAACCAATTTATTTTTTTTATTTATTATATCGCTAAAATTAACAGGTTCCAACTTTGCTTTAAGTGCATATTCAAAAGATTTTGATATTATTTGTTTTGTTTTTGCAACCTGCCATAAAAATTTTGTAGGAATACAACCGTTATTCAAACAAGTTCCGCCTAAATTTTCTTTTTCAATAATAACCGTTTTTAAATTTTGCTTTGCAAATTCAACAGCACAAGTATAACCGGCAGGACCTGCACCTATAACGGCAACATCATATTTATTTTCCATTTTTATTCTCCCTGACAAAACTTATTTAATTATATAAATTCCAAAGCATATTTATCAATAAAAAACAGGTTATGGGGGGTATAACGACAGCTGAGGGATGAGAAGTTATAAAGACAGGTTATATGGTTATGGGGTTATGGGGTTAACGACAACAGTAAACGACGAACGACAACGACAGCTGGGAGCTGAGAGTTGAGAATATAAATACAGGTTATGGGATGATAAAAACAGCTGAGAGCTGAGAAGCTGAGGGCTTAGAACGACAATGTATAACTTACAATGTAGAATGTATAATTAACGGCAAACGACAAAAATTGCAAGCAATTTTCGGCTATAGGGGGTATGGGGTTATTGGTTAAACAACAAAAACAAAAAACTAAAAAAAATAACTTGTAACCTTATAATCCGATAAACTTATAAACCAAATTCACATTGATAATAACAAAAATAGCATTTTCTATTCTTGAAAAAATAGTGTTGTTTGTGATATAATAAAAAGGATATGAATTTTGATAAAATAATCTCATTAGCATTGGAAGAAGATTGTGCATTTAACGATATTACTTCCAAAGGAATTATAGCAAAAAATGCCGCAGCAACAGCCGTGTTGCTTGCAAAACATGACGGCATTATTTGCGGGCTTGATATATTTAAAAAAGTTTTCCTAAAACTTGACAAAAACTTTTCGTTTAAAACATTTGTTAAAGACGGTGATAAAATAAAAAAAGGAACCGTTATTTTAACAATGAAAGGACCTGCCTATCAAATGTTATGCGCCGAAAGAACGGCACTTAATTTTATACAACAACTTTCGGGAATATCAACATTAACAAGTAAATTTGTTGAAGTGGTTAAAGGTAAAAACACATTTATTTACGACACAAGGAAAACTATTCCCGGTTTAAGATATTTATCAAAATATGCGGTTAAATGCGGCGGTGCAAAAAACCACAGAATGAATTTGTCCGATATGGTTTTGATAAAAGACAATCATTTGGTTTTTATAGAAAACTTACCCGAAACCGTAGCAAAAATAAGGAAAAAACATAAAAAAGTTTTGATACAGGTTGAATGTGAAAACGAAAAAAACATTAAAGATGCTTTAAATGCAAAAGTCGATATGATAATGTTAGATAACATAAAAGATAAAGATTTGAAAAAATTTATCAACATTATAAGGCAAAATTCAACAAAAAAGTATAAGCCGCAGATAGAAATATCCGGCGGAATGAATTTAAAAAGAATAAAAAAATATGCAAATTTGGGAATTGACAGAATTTCAATAGGAATGTTAACACACTCCGCGCCTGCTTTGGATATTTCCTTAAAAATTAAAATAACAAAACCTTCAAGGTAAAAGATGTCTCATTTCTATATCTACCCAAAAAATATTATAAATAATACTTTTACAATGGAAAGTGAACAGCTGCATTATGTGGTTAATGTTAGAAGATTTGCAGTTGATGATGAAATTAAATTATTTGACGGATTAGGTAACGGCTTTTTAGGAAAAATAACAAAAATTTCAAAAGAGAAGTTAAGCGGAATTATCCTTAATAAACAAACTTTTATCAAACCTTCGGTCGAAATTTATTTGTATTGTGCAATTGCTAAAGGAGAAAGAACCGAATGGCTTATAGAAAAAACGGCAGAAATCGGCATAACAAAATTTATACCGTTAATTACAAAAAGAAGTGTTATAACTTCTTTTTCACCTAACAAATATGAACGACTCAATAAAATTTCAATTTCGGCAAGTTGTCAGTGCGGACGGGCAGATATAATGGAAATAGAAAAACCTTTGGCTTTTGAAAATGCATTAAAAAGCAGCATAACGGAAAAAACATTGTCAATACTTGCATGGGAAAGTGAAGATAAACAAACAATTGACGATATTTATAATAAAAATATAAATATAAAAAGAATAAATATTTTTATAGGACCGGAAGGCGGTTTTGAACCTAATGAAATAGAACTTGCAAAAAATAATAATTTTCACACAATAACTTTAGGTAAAAATATTTTAAGAATTGAAACTGCAGCAATAACCGCAGCCGTTTTAATTTCAAACAAATGGATATAAAATGAGCGAAGAAAAATTTTTTATTTATACCTTCGGTTGCAAAATAAACCAATATGAAAGTCAATTAATAACGGAACGTTTATCTGTTGAAAATAAAAAATTAACGGATAATATTGAAACCGCCGATACGGTAATAATAAATTCATGCACGGTTACGGAACAGGCAAATAAACAATGCAATACTTTAATAAAAAAATTATTAAATAAAGGTAAAAAAATAATTTTAACAGGATGCTATCAGAAGGTATCACAAGAAGAAATAAAACAAATATTCCCCTCCGTTAAAATAATATCAAAAGAAAATTTATTACCGAAAAAACAAAAAATTTATTCGTTTCAAAAACATTCAAGAGCATTTTTAAAAATTCAAGACGGCTGTAACAGTTTTTGTTCGTATTGCATAGTTCCTTTTGCAAGAAATACTTTATGGAGTAAACCGCAAGCGGAAATTATTGACGAAATAAATACTTTAATCGATAACGGATATTATGAAATAGTATTATCAGGTATTCATATAGGAAAATATGAAGGCGGGATTGCAAATTTATTAAAACAAATTTTTAAACAAATAAATAAAATTTTCAGAATACGCCTTTCTTCAATAGAAGTTAACGAAGTAAACGATGAACTTATAGAACTTTTAAAAAAAGAATCCGTCAGGTTATGCCAGCATTTACATATACCTTTACAGTCGGCAAGTAATGAAGTATTGCAAAAAATGAACCGCAGATACGATATACAATATTTTAAAAATATTATTGACAAACTTACAAAAGAAATTCCTTCAATTGCTTTGACAACGGATGTAATTGCGGGTTTTCCCACCGAAACGGAAGAAAACTTTAACGAAACTTATGATTTTTTAAAAAGCAATAATTTTGCAAGATTGCACGTTTTTCCTTTTTCACCGCGTAAAGGAACGGTTGCTTTTAATTTAAAACAAATATCAACACCGGAAGAGATAAAAAAAAGAGTGCATAAACTTTTAGAACTTGATAAAATTTTAAGAAATAATTTTTATGCTAAATTTATCGGGACGAAGAGAAATGTTGTTGCATTAAAAGACGGCAAAGCATTAACCGACAATTATTTAACACTCAATAATGTCACTGCGCAAAAAGGAATTTTTGAAACTATAATTCAATAAATGTCATCGCTTAAACTAACGGCAGCTTGAACAAAAACTCAACTCTCAACTCTCAACTTATCAGCTAAAAATTGCTTAGCAATTTTTTAATTTTTTACTATCAATGTTATTATTAAAATCGCAATAAGAAAAACAAAAACGGCAGCAAAAAACAAAATCCATTTTAATGTTTTAAGCAATTCGTTTAAAGTATCATTTGCCTGAAAAAATTGTTGTTGAATAAGGTTTATAAACGCTGCAGCCGTTATTGTAATATCATCTATCCAACCGACAATCGGTATGTCCGGAATAACATCCATGGGATACAAGCCGTAAAGTAAAGACAACACAAAAAATATCCAAGCCCAAACTTTTTTCTTTTTACCGTCTTCAATACTTTTACAGTCTTGTTTTTTTATTTTGTCAACTATTTCGGGTTCTATAGATTCTTGGGATTGTTGCATTTTTTATCCTTTAATAATTTTGCTCTAAAATTTAATATTATTTTGATTTTTATCCGTATTATTGTCAATTATCTCAAATTCAATATTATATTTTTTATCTGTCATTCCGGCACGTATCAAATTGCCTATAATTATTTCCGCCTGTTTTTGTGCATTGGAAAACAATTTATTAAAATCGATATTATTTCTTGCATCATTACCGGCATACAGCTTTGCATTATTCATAGCTTCTTTATCCGTTTCACCGAATTCAATCCACGATTTTTTTAAATCATAAAATTTTTTCGGATTAACATTAAAAGTTTTAATTGTCGGATACGGCATTTTAACAACAATTTTATTTTCGTTTTTGCTTGTTTTTAATTCATTTAATTCAACAAGAGTTAAATCTATACCTGCATTTATTTCGGCATCATAAAGCATTAAAAATTTTTTACTGATAAAATATTTATATATCGGGTTATTATTACCGTTTGTTTCATATTCAACCAATCCGCCATATTGAACTTCCGATGTTATTAAATAACCTATATTTTTAATTTGATTATTCAAATATTCTATGTTCACTTTTGCTTCTTTATTAACCGATAATTTTTCTTTTTTTTCATTAATAAAATTTTTAACGGTTATAAAAGAAAAAGCACATACAATACAAAACAATAGAGTTATAATAACCAAATAAATTTTCTTTTCCATAAATATTTTAAAGTTTAAAAATTTTAATTTATTAAACAAGTTTATTATATTGCAGTTTAAGCAAAAAATCAATAGAAATTTAGCTGAGGGGCTGAGAAGTTATAAAGACAGGTTATATGGCTATGGGGTTATAGGGTTATAGGTTTAACGACAACAGCAAACGACAACGGCAAACATATAAGCTAAAATTTATTATGTTAAAAAAGTGGAAGAGCGGAACTAAATTTGTTATAATTGGAAAGATAAATTTTTAACCGGCAAAGAAAATGATAAAAATATTACACGGGTATATAGTTAAAGAATTTTTAGGTTCGTTTGTTTTCGGGCTTATAGTATTTTCGGCAATTTTGTTGATTGACCAAATATTTCAGTTTGTAGATTTGTTTTTGGCAAGAGGTGTTGCTTTTTGGCTTGTATTACAATTGTTTTTGCTCGTTATTCCGACAATACTTTCTTTAACAATACCTATGGCAATTTTATTCGGAGTGCTTATAAGTTACGGCAGGTTTGCCGAAGATAACGAAATAACCGTAATGAAAGCAACAGGCGTAGATTACAAAACTTTATCAATGCCCGTAATAGTTTTTGTTGCATTAATCAGTTTAGGACTTGTATTTTTCAACCACGACTTAGCACCTTCAACACATAAATATTTCAGAACACTTTATAAAAATATACTTAC
>NZ_CACWEU010000044.1:0-5706 GCF_902760015.1 Candidatus Ruminimicrobium bovinum | reverse complement strand
TTGTATTTGTAATGCAATATCTTTTGTTCTTCCCGTTAAAGAATAATAAACTACAAGAGTTTTACCTAAATTTGCCGTTAATGAAACAGTGTTTGAATATTTTGCCATTTCAGTTTTGTTTCTGTTAGATACCTTGTATAAATGAACTAAAGAAGATACCCCTGCAATTACTGCAATTACCAATATTATGTATAAAGCTATTTTCATAAAATCTCCTTTTTGATTTATTTAATACACATTTTATCAAATTGAATTTTTGCAAAGCAAAATTTGACTAATTACAGTTCTGATTTTATATAATAGATATGAGGTGATTAATATGCATTATTTAATATTAAGTATTGTATGCAGTGTAGCTGTGTCGATACTGTTAAAAATATCTAAAAAACAGGGAATTTCAATTAATCAAGCGGTAGCAATTAATTATCCCGTAGCGGCAATCAGTGCATTTATTTTATTCAAACCGAATTTTATTGATAATTACAATATTTTGTTATCCGAATGGAAGATTTTATTACCGTTAGGTATTTTGCTGCCGAGTATTTTTATAATTATGGGAGAATGTGTTAACCGTGCCGGAATAGCAAAATCGGACGCCGCACAAAGGTTATCACTGTTTTTACCGATACTTGCAGCATTTTTAATTTTCGGAGAAATTGTTTCCATAGGTAAAATTTTAGCAGTTATTTTGGCAATAATTTCATTGGCAGCTTTGGTATATAAGCCAAAAAATAAAACACACGGCACGGGTGCAATTTGGACATTGCTCGGAGTATGGATGGGTTACGGAATAATAGATATATTATTCAAACAGTTATCTAAAAATACTGCAATGACGGCAACAAATTTATGTACGGTATTTGTTCTTTCGGCAATAATTTTGTTTACATATTTAATCATAAAGAAAACAAAGTGGACAAAAGAAAGTATATTCGGTGGAGTATTTTTGGGATGTTTGAATTTCGGGAACATTTACTTTTATTTCCGTGCTCATCAGGCATATAATAACAATCCTACACTTATTTTTGCAGCAATGAATTTAGGGGTAATATCACTTGGTACCGTTATAGGCACGGCTGTTTTTAAAGAGAAAATAAATGTTATAAATATAACCGGAATATTTTTGGCTGTCATAGCTATTGTATGCCTGTTTCATACAATGTAAAATTCTATATTTTTATCGATATTAGAGTAAATTTTTAGAATACAAGTCTTACACTTACTTTAGGAGTAATAGAATTTGTCTCAGGTTTATCTACATAATAATAGTTAACACCGCCATCTATAAAAAGATGATCTATTTTTAATGTAACACCTGCATATCCGCCGAAGATCGCGGAAGTACCATCTTCCTTATATTTATTAACATTCAATTCGCCTTTGTTTTTTAATGTTAATTCATAAGCATTTACACCTGCACCGCCGCCTATATATATGGATATAATACCGAGATCTATAATATCATAATAAATATTCGCCATACCTGCCTGCATATTTAAAGTCCCTTCAATATCACCTAATTTTTGACCTTTTTTATCTATATCTTTACTGACTTCAGACCTTCCCTGATATATTGCTTCAATTCTTAATCTGTTATGTAAAATACCAATACCTGCATTCCCTAAAAAACCGGCACTTGCAAGTTCTGTTTCTTTGTTTTGAGTTTTTTCATTTTTAATTTTTGTTACACCCATAGGAATACCTGCATCGGCATTAATATAAAAATATGTTTTATCTTTTTCCAATGCAAAAATATTGCTTGAACAAATAAAAAGTAAAGCGACTAAAGGTAATAATATTTTTTTCATTTTTTATCTCCTAAATTATTTTGTAAACACTTCGTAGATAATAATAATTTATTTGTTTTTTGTCAAAAAAATTAATTAGTTGTAACTTTAATAATAATTTATTATTTTTTTTCTTGACATTAGAGTTACTTTAATTGATACAATATAGAAGATTAGAAGATTGGATGATTTGAAGATTTGAAGAAAAATTGTATTTTTTGCTTTGCAAAAAATCTAATTGTTTATCAAAAAATCACTTTGTGATTTTTACAGATTTACTTCCATTCTTCTACTCTTCTAATCTTCGAATCTTCAAAATTTCCGGAGGGTTTTTCATGAACAGAAGACAGTTTTTAAAATCGGCATTATTTACAACAATAGGTGCTGTAGTTTTATCGGCATGTAAAAAAGTTACTGCCCAAACAAAAAAAGTTATAGGTAAAGTTTACACGAAAAAATTTAGAAATCTTGATATTTCAGCTATAGGTTTCGGGCTTATGCGGCTTCCGACAAAATTCGGTGAACCCGATGTTGCAGAAACTCAAAAGATGGTAGATTATGCAATGGAACACGGCATAAACTATTATGATACCGCATGGTTTTATCATGGCGGAAAATCCGAACTTACCGCAGGTAAAGTATTAAAAAAATATCCCAGAAACAGCTATTATTTGGCAGATAAAATGCCTTTAAGAATTCTTGAAAGTAAAGAACAGGTTTTAAAAGTTTTCAACGAACAATTACAAAAATGTCAGGTAGATTATTTCGATTTTTATCTTGCACACAATATAAATAAAGGTGAGTGGCAAACATTAAAAAAATGTAATGTTTACGAACAACTTTTACAAAAGAAAAAAGAAGGTAAAATAAAATATTTGGGCTTTTCCATACACGATACTCCGGAACTTTTGGAAGAAGTTATAAATACATATAAATGGGATTTTGTTCAATTACCAATCAATCTTATAGATTGGGAAAAAACAGACAGCAGCGGTTGGTACGGTGTAAATGCAAAAAAGCAGTATGAAATAGCAACAAAAGCGGGTATTCCGGTAGTTGTAATGAACCCGTTAAAAGGCGGGCAGTTATCAACACTTAGCCCGAAAGCCGTTGAGTTGTTGAAAAAAGAAAATCCCGATGCCTCACCGTCATCTTGGTCTTTAAGATATGTCGCAGCACTTGAAAATGTTTTTTGTGTATTAAGCGGTATGAGCGAAATGGAACATATTACGGATAATGTTAACACATTTATAAATTTTAAACCGTTAAGTGAAAAAGAGCAAAAAGTTCTTTCAAATGCAATTGCGGTTTATAAATCTTCCGGAGCAATTACATGTACATATTGTCAATATTGCATCGGGTGCCCCGTAGGAATAGATATTCCGAAAACTTTCAATATATATAATCAGTATAAAGCCGATAACAAAAAAGAAAATTTTATTGCGGCTTATGAAAGTGTTAAGGCGGAAAACAGAGCCGATAAATGTATTAACTGCGGAATATGTAAACCGAAATGTCCTCAAAAGCTTGATATTCCAAACCTTTTAAAAGATGTTGCGGGACTATACAAAAAATTGAAATAGTTAAATATTAATTTTTTCAATTTGAAGAAGTTTCTTCTTCTTATCAAGACCGGCAGCATAACCTGTTAATTTGTGGTTTTTGCCTATCACTCTGTGGCAAGGAATAATTATTGATATCGGGTTGCGACCGACGGCACCCCCAACGGCTTGAGCAGACATTTTTGTTATTCTTTTTTGCTTTTCAATTTGTTTTGCAATATCACCGTAAGTTATAACTTTACCGTAATGAATTTTATAAAGAATTTTCCAAACCGATTTTTGAAATTTCGTGCCGATAAGTTTTATGGGAATTTCTTCTGCTTTTGTTTTTTTACCTGTAAAATATTTTTCCAACCAATTTATTGTTTTTGTAAATATTTGAAGTTTATTATTTTCTGTTAAGTTTCCTTCAATATTACTTGCAAAATATTTCTGCTTTTCAAACCATAAGCCCACAATGTTTTTGCCGCATTCATCACAACAAATTGTAATGTTTCCTAATGGTGATTTATATTTAATTTTGTAAAATATTTCGGTAGTCATAAATAAATTATTCCTTAAATTTAAGTATAGATTATATAAATGTTTTTTACAAGATAACATATTAATAATATATCAAAACAGCAGTTATATTTTTGTAGTGATTTATATAATTTATTTTTATATAATAAACAATACGGTTGTATAAATTTTATACGGAGGCAAATTTTTATGTGTAAATTTTTTTCGGTACTTATGATGCTTTTTATAACATCTTGTTTGTTTGCCGCGGATGTTTTGAATATGAAACTCGGTAAATTTGATGTAACGGCAATTAACATACAATCAATGGAACATAACAAAAAACTTTTCCGTTACAAAGACAGCAAAGCTTTGGAAAATTTTTTAAATCAACAAGATTCCGCATCATCTGCAATAAATGTTTTTTATGTTGATACGGGTGATCATAAAATATTGTTTGATACAGGAATAAATGCAAAAGAATTGGCGGAAAAATTGAAAAACATAAAAATTGCACCCGAAAATATAGATATTATTTGTATAACCCATACGCATTATGATCATATAACAGGGCTTGTTGACGGTTATAATAAAATGTTTCCGAATGCAGTTATTTATATTTCAAAAGAAGAATTTAAAGCAAGCGAATCTTCCGATATATTTAAATTGTATAAAGATAAAATAAAAACTTTTGATAAAAATGAACAAATATTACCGTATATAAAAACAATTCCCGCATTCGGACATACCGTAGGACATACAATGTTTGAAATTACAAGCGACGGACAAACAATGCTGGTTTGGGGAGATATTCTCCATGCTCCGATACAATTTCAAGACCCTGAAATATTTTTAACTTATGATACCGACCCGATTCAAGCTTTATCGGTAAGAAAAAAAGTTATGCAGAATTATGCGGACAGCGATAAATATATTGCGGGTGCTCACTTGTTAAATTGCGGTATAGGAAAATTACAAAAAAATAAATCCGGCGGTTATAAGTTTATATTTTTAAAAACGGATAATAAATAATAAAAGATAAATTTTTATGGAAAGAAGAATAATTCAACCGGAAGAAAAACTTCCTGTATTAGAAACAATTCCGCTCAGTTTGCAACATTTATTTGCAATGTTTTCGGCAACAGTTGTAGTGCCGATTCTTTTTCATATAAATCCGGCAACTGTTCTTTTTTTTAACGGAATAGGAACAATTTTTTATTTAATTATTTGTAAAGGCAAAGTTCCGGCATATTTGGGTTCAAGTATGTCGTTTATTTCTCCCGTATTTATTGTTTTAAGTAAATACAATTACGAATATGCATTGGGCGGTTTTATTGCCGTAGGTGTTACTTTGTGCTTGGTAGGTTTTTTAATAAAAACCATAGGAACAAAATGGATAGATGTTATTTTTCCGCCTGCGGCTATGGGTGCTATTGTTGCGGTTATCGGGCTGGAACTTCTTCCCGTTGCAGCACAAATGGCAGGATTTACTGCAGAAAATCCGGATATAAGAACTATTGCGGTGTCATCCTTAACTTTAATAATTGCCGTATTTGCTATGGTGGTATTTAAAGGTTTCTTATCTCTTATTTCAATACTTTTTTCTATTGTTTGCGGCTATTTTATTGCATCTTTTGCCGGAATTATAGATTTGTCTGCAGTAAAAACAGCTTCCTGGTTTGCAATGCCTACTTTTTATAAAGTTCATTTCAGTTTTGATGCAATTCTTGTAATACTTCCTGTTGCATTGGTTGTTGTAGCTGAACACATAGGTCATTTTATAGTAACCGGAAATATTATGGAAAGAAATCTTATGAAAGAACCGGGCCTTGCAAGGTCTATTTTCGGTAACGGTT
>NZ_CACWEU010000043.1:0-2106 GCF_902760015.1 Candidatus Ruminimicrobium bovinum | reverse complement strand
TAATAGAAAGTAATACAAATAATTCAACGACATTAAATTTGTTGAAAGAAAAAGTAAACGGATTGGCATATTCAAATGTTTATAATGGTGCTGATTTATATAGCGATACGGGATTAGTCCGTCCGAATGAAATAACAAATACGGGAATATTGTTTTTTATATTATTTGCAATATTGGTAGTAAGAATAAAAGATACAATAGCAGTATTATATAATAATAGAAATATAGTAATAAACCGACTTGGTTAAAGTAGTATAAAAAGACCAAATCGGTTTTCTTTTTGGAGGAGAAAATGAAAAAAGTACAAAAGATGTTCAGGAAAGCAGTATCAATGATAGTAGCAGTATGTTTGATGGTAGGGATATCAAACATACCTGTATATGCTGGAGCAGTTGCAATATCACCGACAAAAACAACTGATGCTGTACTATCACAACCTTATTATACACCTTCGCAAATAGTAAAAAAAGCATCAGGCAAACCTAAAACAACAGTAACTAAGAAAAAAGCAAAAACAGTTTCGTTAACGACACAAATAACAAATAAATACACAAAAAAAGGTTTGCAAGCATTACAGGCATTTGCTAATAGGGTAGGGTTAACATTAAAAACGGTGTATAATGCATTTGTAAAAATGGGAGTAACAAAAACACAGATGAAAAAAGTAGCTTCAAATATGTTAAGACTTATTAATAAAGGGGAAAATTTTGTTTGTTGTGCATCACTTGCAGTAGGTGCATATTTGAATATAAGCAGATATTTGGCGGCAGTTTATAATTTAGCAGGAGATATAGCTTGCGGTGCATTCAACAGCAGCACAAAAGCATTTAACGGAACAGGATATGGAAGTACGCTTGCAATTCAAAAAAACGGATATAAAAATGCAAAAGATTATAATATAAAAACAAAAGATTTTATTTCCGGTTTGGATAAAGGACAGAAAGCTATGTTAAATGTTGAGTGTTATAATTCAAAAGGGACTTTTGTAGCTTCTCATGCATTAACCGTAAAAAGAGAAAAAGACGGTAAATATTCAGTATATGATATATTGATAAACGGCGGGAATAAAATAACATATACGGCTACAGAATTTAAAAAGTTTTTAAACGGGAAAAGTGCAAAAGGGAAAACTTCATCCGGAAGAACAATAACAAAACCTGTATATTTGAATTCTGAATATAGTTATCTTCGGTATAAATTTACAGATACAGATGGAACAATGTTTGTGACAACACATTCTAAAGATATAGCACAAGCAGCTTTTAAAACAACACCGGCTTATAAATATATGAAAGATTCTCTTTCTATAATAAATAAACTTTTAAAACAGAAAGGAGTAAGCAGTTTAGCAAAGACATGGCTTAAAAAAGCAAAAAATTTAGTTAACAGTTATATGAATAATTCAAAAAGTTATCAGGATAAATATTCGTTTGGTCATAAAATGCTTTCTTCAATGAAAAAAATAGCAGAAGAAAAAGCAAGTATATTGTCTTTAGTTAAATACTCATCATATTCAAAGAAAAACACTATTTATCATGTAGTATATCCTCTTAGAACCGTTTTAAAAAATAATATAACATATAAAATATATACAAAATATGGAGAAGACGGAATAAATTTGATAGAGGAATTTTCTAAAGACTATAAATTAAAAGAAGCTGATGTATATAATATATTTGTAAAAAACAAAGTAACAAAAAAACAAATAGAAAATCATTTTGATTATTTAAGATATTTGATGTATAAAATGGCAAACGGATTTGAAATTTTCAATGATTCATTTGAACATGATATTTACAATGATTCATTTATTAAATCCGGTGATGGAATAAAGGAATCATTGAAAGAAATAAAGCAATTATTAGGGAAATAGTTTTTTTGACTCCATAAATTCATAATTGGAAAATTATTAAAAAGGAAAAATATGAAAAAAAGAATAATAAAGAAAGCAGTATCAATGATAGTAGCAGTATGTTTAATGATAGGTATAGCAAACATACCGGTATATGCGGGAGCAAGTGCAATATCGGCAGTGAAAACGACAGATGCAGTACTTTCTAAAGAATATGTAACCCCATCCCAAGCGGTAAAGAAAGCAGTAAAAAG
>NZ_CACWEU010000042.1:0-2658 GCF_902760015.1 Candidatus Ruminimicrobium bovinum | reverse complement strand
TTCAAGCAATTGATTATATCTTTTATAAGGATATACCATCGTTTCCCAATTAGCCATAAAAAAATTCTTCAATATAAAAATTTTTTCATCATCGGCTAAATAAGAAGCTTGTTTCAATGTTAAATTTAAAAACTTATCTTCCGCTTTTCTTTTTGAATATTCTTCCAACTGAATAAGTAATGACGGAACAAGATTTATGTTTGATTTTATTTTAGGATAGTTATCTAAAATTGCAGCCATATCATAATAATCTTTTGTAGCATGTAACCTAACCCAAGGTAACTCATAAATATTAGTCTTAGGATTTTTATATATAGGTTGATGTTGATGCCATAAAAATGCTAAATAAATTTTTTTCATTATTTTTTATCGTTTAAATTTTGTTCGGCTCTAACGGAATACTCACTGTTAGGGTAATTATCCTTTATTTTTTGATAAATATCATTTGCCTGCTCAACTTTATTTGTAACTTTATAAAATCTTGCCAAATTTTCCATAACGGAAGGGACCAAATAATTATCGGAATACAAATTCAAAAACATATTCGAATATTCTATGGCTTTATCAAAACTGCCGGTCTCTTCGTATATTAAA
Source organism: Candidatus Ruminimicrobium bovinum (assembly GCF_902760015.1). Classification (NCBI taxonomy): domain Bacteria; kingdom Pseudomonadati; phylum Elusimicrobiota; class Endomicrobiia; order Endomicrobiales; family Endomicrobiaceae; genus Candidatus Ruminimicrobium; species Candidatus Ruminimicrobium bovinum. The sequence goes on along the minus strand of NZ_CACWEU010000042.1, from coordinate 2,064 downwards.
ATTAATGACGGATATGCCAACGGTCTGACGGTTTTAGGTTTTCCGTTGTCAATAATATACTTTAATAAAACCTCGGCTTGTTCATATTGTTTTTCGGATATCAAATGAGTTGCCTTCATAAATCTCGCTCTGTAAGAGGCGGTTGTATTTGAATATTGATCTATTATATCATCTATTATGCCGAAACCCTGTTCTATATTATTGTTTGCTATATAGTTTGAAGCAATCGTCAACTTGTAAGAAGCATCATTTGCTAAAATATTAAGACGAGCTTTAACAAATACGGCAAACAAAACAATACCTGTCACAAAACATAAAATCGTTATAATCGTATTTCTGTTTTTCTTTATAAAGCCGATAAAATTTTTATACTTATTTTTGTTCATAATATTTCCCCCAAAATATCAATTTAAATTAATAAAACATAACCTAAAATTTATTTTGTAAATTTTTTATAATCTCAAATGCATTTTTTTGCATTATTTCAAAGTATTTAAAATCAAGTCCTGCATTTACCAAAGTTATTTTAACTTTATCATTATCCATTAAATTTTCTGGTTCATGTGTATCGGTATTCAATACCATTTTTGCACCACATTCAAGAGCTAACTTTGCAACTTCTTTATTTGTTGCATTATGTCCGCACCTTGTTGTAATTTCCAAACATACGTTATTTTTTTTTGCCAACATTACATCCTCTTTTGTTATATGCCCGGGATGTGCCAAAATATCTATGCCTGCCTGCACCGCATAATGATTTGTCTGTTCCGGAACAGTTTCGGCAACGGTTTCCCCGTGAACAACTATAATTTCTGCACCGCAACTTCTACATTCGGCAACTATTTCCTTAATAAGTTTTGGCGGGACATAAGTTATTTCAACACCCGGAATTACTAAAATTTCATAATTATCCTGAAGAATTTTTGAAACTTTTATAATTCTCGGTATTACATAATCATAAGTTGAATAATCAACATGGTCGGTTAATGCAATTGCTTTATAACCTTTAAATTTAGCCCTGTAAACAAGTTCGCTCGGCAATAAAACGCCATCCGAAAACAATGTATGTGTATGTAAGTCAATCACTAAAAAAATACCTCCGATATTTTTTAGCTTAAAAGCCAGGAACGAACTCTTCGTGTTCTTAGCTAAAAAGCCGAAAAATTTATAATAACAAATTATATGGTTATATAATTATTAATTTTTTAAAATTCAAATTTATAATCCCATAAATTAAAAAATTACTAAGTAATTTTTATTATATCAAGCATTGAACAAAAAAGCAATTAAAGTTTCTTTACTTGTTTTTTTGCAAATGCAATTGCTTCCTGTTTTGTTTTAATTAAACCTTCATCATATTTATCATTTATTAATTTTAACAATTTACCTATAATTTTTCCGGGAGCAATTTTTAATTCGTTCATCAAAATATTACCGTCTATAATCTTTTCCTTCTTAGGTTTTGTTAGCAAATCAAAATAAGCATTCATAAATTCATTAACATATTTTTCTTGTTGTTTTAACCCTTTTCTTGAATAAATTTTTAACGGTTTGTATGAATGCCAATCCGCTAAAGCAAGCAGCAACAAATCCGGAACGATGTTACCTATATCTCTAAATAATCTCAATTTTGCTCTTTCGGTAACCGTTTCGGATTTTAATAAATTTGACGGTCTCATATGATATAAAACAACAGAACATGCATATTCTATTTCTCTATTGCTCATTTTCAAATTTTTCATTATCATTGATATATATTTTGAACCTATTTCCTCATGACCTAAAAATCTCATTACTTTACCGATTTTTTTTGCACATTTAGGTTTTGCACAATCATGAAATATTGCAATAAATTTCAATAAATTTTTTCTATTAACATTTTGACTGAAATTTTCGCATAAATATTGTGATAATTTTTCATTAACACTTGGAAAATAACCGCTTAATTTTTCAAATATTTTTTCCAATGATTCCATTGTAAGCAATGCATGTTGAAAAAGCCCTTTAGGATGGTAATAGAACTTTTTAGCGGATTTTTTCATTTTATAAACAAACGGAAACATA